>CAZGJO010000001.1:0-27928 GCA_964525685.1 uncultured Ectothiorhodospiraceae bacterium
TGGCCCTCTACATCCTCGACGAACGCGGCTCGCTGTTCCACCAAGTCATGGCCTACCACACCAGCGGTGCCCTCATCGAGCACCTCTCGCGCTTCTTCCAGTCGGTCTACCGGCGGCTGAACAACCTGCGCGTGGAGGCCAACGAGGCCATGGAGGCGGTGGTGGAGTTCTATCAGCTGGAGAGCGACGATCGCGGCCAGCCACGGCTGGCGGCACGCCAGCCCATGACCCGGGGGCACAGCCACCACTATCTGGATCTGAAGGCCATCGTCGAGCTCGCCGAGGAGGGGCGCACGGTCTTCTCGGTCTACTGCAACGACCAGGAGTTCTCCAGTCTGGAGCACGGTCGCGAGCTGTTCACGCGGGTGGCCAGCTATGTCCGCTCCCTGCGCCGGGGCGGCGGCAACTACCCCCTCTACCTCACCGACGTGGACCTGGCACCGTCCCTGCTCGAGGAGACGCCGGAGCGCGCCCAGACCCTCCACTATCTGCACTACAAGCGACGGATCGAGGCCCTGCTGAATCAGGCCCTGGAGGGGCAGGCGGACACCGTCGCCGGCCGGCGCGGACAGCCGAGGGCGCGCTAGGCGTTCTCCGACGCCACCGGCGGTTCGGACGGGACGTCACCCGTGGGGGTGATGAACAGGGTGCGATTACGGCCCTCGTCCTTGGCCCGGTAGAGCACCTGATCCAGGCGTCCGAGGAGGGCGTTGCTGTCATCGTCTTCCGTGGCGACGGTCACCCCCAGACTGGCGGTAACCGTGCCGGCCTCCGGGATGGGCCGACCGGCGATCTGGCGGCGCATGCGCTCGGCCAGCTGGAACGCCCCGGCGGCCTCGGTCTCGGGCAGGATCACCATGAACTCCTCGCCCCCCCAGCGGGCCAGCAGGTCCGTTTCGCGGATGAGGGAGCCGACCCGCTCCACCACGAACTGCAGGACGCGATCGCCGACGTCGTGGCCATGGGTGTCGTTGACCTTCTTGAAGTGGTCCAGGTCGAACATGATCAGGGCCACGGGCTGCTGGTAGCGCCGACGCCGACGCAGGGCGTCCTCCAGGGCCTGCTCGAAGCGCAGCCGGTTGGCGGCACCGGTCAGGCGATCGGTGGTCGCCTCGCGCTCCAGGTCTTCCTCCAGGCGCTTCTGCACGCTGATGTCGTGAAACACGGCCACGTAGTGGACGATCTCGTCGAAGTCGTCCCGAACGGCCGAGATGGACTCCCATTCCGGGTAGATCTCGCCATTCTTGCGGCGATTCCAGATCTCGCCCTCCCAGTGGTCATCCCGCTCCAGGGCCTGCCACAGGCCCTCGTAGAAGGCCTTGTCGTGGCAGCCCGACTGGAGCAGGGACGGCGTCTGCCCCACTACCTCCTCGGCCGTGTAGCCGGTGATGTCCGTGAACGCCGGGTTGACCCGCTCGATGCGGCCGCCGGCATCGGTGATCAGGATGGCCTGGCTGGTCCGGAAGGTCACCGCCATCAGGCGCAGCTCGTCCTCGACCCGCTTGCGCTCCATGGCGTACTCCAGCGAGCGCGTCAGCAGACCGGGGGAGAGTTCGTCCTTGGGCAGGAAGTCCTGGGCGCCGTTGCGGATGGCGCGCAGTCCGACATCGGCCCCCTGCTGTCCGGTCAGCACCACCAGGGGCATGTTCCGTGCGGCACGCCGAACCTCCCGGACCGTCTCCATGTCCTGGGAGTCGGGCAGTTCCAGATCGAGCAGCACCGCCTCGAAGGGCTCCGACGCCAGTTTCTCCTGCGCTTCGGACAGGCGCACGACGGTACTTACACGGTAGTGGTTGCCCTCGGAGAGCTGGAGCAGATCCCGGACCAGACCCGCATCCGCCGCATTGTCCTCCACCAGGAGGACCCGCACCTCCCTGCCTGTTTCGATTCGCGGCGTCTCGGCCATGCCTTGCGCTCCGGTTCAGCCGTGGTTGGTGGGGAAGCGCACGGCGGTCAGCCAGAACTCGCCCAGTTGCCGGATCAGCTCCAGGAACTCGCCGAAATCCACCGGCTTGGTCAGGAACGAACTGGCCTGGTTCAGATAGGACTGGACCACGTCCACCTCGGCGGCGGACGAGGTCAGGATCACCACCGGCAGGGCGCGCAGGTCGTCGTCGGCCTTGATCTCGGCCAGCACCTCGCGACCATCCTTGCGCGGCATGTTCAGATCCAGCAGGACCAGATCCGGACGCGGGGCCTCGGCATGCGCGCCTTCCCGACGCAGCAGTGCCATGGCCTCCACGCCATCCCGGGCGTACTGAAAGTCGGCCGTGAAGCGATTGACCTCGAAGGCCTCGGTGACGAGTTCGGCGTCTTCGGCCGAATCCTCGACGAGCAGGATATTGATCGGTTTCATGGAGGATCTTTACCAATACGTGGTCGATCGATCCTAACACAGCCCGAAGACGGCGCCCAATGTCACGCCTCGTCGGTCTCCCGGCCGGGCAGCAGGAAGCGGATGGTCGCTCCCTGCCCCGGCCCCGGCGACTCCGCCGTCATCCAGCCCCCGTGGTTCTCGACGATGCGCCGGGCCAGTGCCAGGCCGAGTCCGGTGCCCGCCCCGTCACGGTCCTGGTAGAGGCGCTCGAACAGGCGGAAGATCCGCTCGCCGTACTCCGGCTCGAAGCCGCGCCCGTTGTCGCGCAGGGTAAAGTGGATGCCCGCGTCGCCCTCTTCCACCCGGATGTGGAGCTCGGGCGGGACATCGGGGCGGGCATAGGCCCGCGCATTGGCCAACAGCTGCCGGAAGAGCTCCAATAGCTCGCCGTAGTCCGCATAGATCGGCGGCGGTGGATCCGGGTCGAAGGTTACCCGCACCGGCGCGCTCGCCTCGCTCCCGGCCTCCAGCATCGTCAGGGCCCTCGCGACCACGCGCTCCGGTCGCACGGTTTCCCGCGCCGGCAGGGTGGTCCGGTGGGCCAGGTAGCGCTGCAGGTCCTCCAGCAGGGCGCTCATGCGCTCGATCTGCTGTTCCATCCGTTTCCAGTCGGGCCTGCCGGCAACCGATTCGGGCAGGTCCCGCTGCAGACGTTGGGTATACGCCATCATCCGGCGCACCGGCTCCATCAGATGGTGGGCGGCAACCTCGGCCAGCCGTCGCAGCTCCGCATTGTTGCGTTCCAGGGCGTGGGTGCGCTCCGCCACCCGCCGCTCCAGATTGTCCCGGGTGGTGCGCAGCTCACTATAACCACTGGCCATGTTCAGGGCCATGCGGCGCAGGTTCTGGGCCAGTTCATCGAATTCGCTCAGGCCGGTGCGCTTCATGTGGGGCGCGGTGACCCGGCCCTCCATGATGCGCTCGGGCAGATCCTCGCCCACCCGGTTCACCTCCTGCAGCGGGCGTGTGAGCCAGCGACTCACCAGTGCCGCGCCAAGGGCGGCGAGCACGGCGAACACCGCCAGGCCGGCAAGCTGGCGGATGTAGTACGCCTGCAGCCGATCCACCAGCGGCTCCGCCGGGGCCTGGACGACCACGCGGGTGATCGACGGGTGGTCCGGGACCACCGCCCGGTGCTCGTAGTCCGCTCGGCGCATCCGCTGCATGGCGGTGCCGCTGGCTGTCGGGTCGATGCGCAACGCCAGCCCACTCACTCGGGCCGGATGCCGTTCCCCGCGTTCGCCATCCACTTGGTCGTTGCCGCCGACGAGCCGCCCCGCCTCGTCCTGAAACGCGAAGCGCAGTCCGTGGCTCTCGGCCATGCGTTCGCGCGCCCGACGCACCCGTTCCGCCTCCTCCCCCTCCGCGACGCTCAGCTCGCTGGCCACCAGGCTGGCCGCCAGGTCCATGCGGTTGGCCAGGTCCTGCTCCATGTGCTGGCGATGGTAGTGGGCCTCGACGGCGATGAAGGCCAGCGCCGGCAACAGCAGGGCGGCGAACAGGAGGCTGAAGAGCAGGTTGCGCAGGCTCAGCTGCTGCACCCCGCTGGCGCACGAGCGCACCAGCCGAGTGACCGCCGGCAACTGACTGGCCATCAGCAGGAAGCTGGCCAGCACGGCGTTGACGATGCCGTTCATGGGCTGCTTCAGCGCGATGAGCGTGGTGGCGGTGCCCCCCATCTCCATGACCCCGCCATAGAAGACCACCACCAGCGGCACCCCGAGGACCAGCCAGTAGGCGACGTCGGCCAGCACCACGTACGACCCGCGCTGGAGCAGCCAGCCGACCACCAGCGCCTCCAGCGAGAAGATCACCAGGGCGTACGGGTGGCCCCACAGCGCGACGGTGTAGAGGCCGCCCACCACTGCCACCAGCAGTCCCGGCACCAGCCCGAGGCGAGCCACCGCCACCAGTACCGCCACGGAGCCGAAGATCAGGTCGACGCCGAAGAACAGCGGCACCGCCAGCATGTTCCCCAGCACCGCCAGCCCCGCCAGCACCCCGGTGCCGAGGATCAGGCGATCCCAGCGCTGACGCTCACTGCCGGTGCCGAAAAGCGAGGCGAGCAGGTTCATTGCGCCGCCTCCGCCGGCAGGGTGAACCAGAAGGTACTGCCCTGTCCCGGACCGTCCGACGCCACCCCGAGGGTCCCGCCGTGGCGTTCGACGATGCGCTGGGCCAGGGCCAGACCGATGCCGGTGCCCTCGTACTCACCACGACCATGCAGACGCTGGAAGACTTGAAAGACGCGCCCGATATCCCCCGAGTCGATGCCGATGCCGTTGTCGCGCACGTGGATCCGCCAGCCGTCTTCCGTGCGCTCGGCCCCGATGTGGATCACCGGCGGGCCGTCGACGGGCCCGTACTTGATGGCGTTGCCGAGCAGGTTCTGGAACAGCCGGATCAGCTGACTCTGATCGCCCCTCACCCAGGGCAGTGGGTCCGTGGTGATGCGCGCCCCGCTCTCTGCCTCGGCGGTTTCCAGATTGGCCCGCGCCCCGGCCACCACCGCGTCCAGCGCCACCGGGCCCATGGGATCGCCCATGCGCTTGATGCGCGAGTAATCCAGCAACCCCTGGATCATCCGCGCCATGCGCTCGGCCGCCTCGGTCACCACGTCGACATAGCGCTGCTCACGTGCGCCGAGCCCGTCCTCGAGCCGACGGACCAGCAGATTCAGATAGCTGTTGATGATCCGCAGCGGCTCCTGGAGGTCATGGGAGACGGCGTAGGCGAACTGTTCCAGCTCGGCGTTGGAGCGCTCCAGCTCCTCCCGCACCGCCTCCAGTTCGCTGATGTCCAGACCGACCCCGAGCAGATAGGGCTCGTCGTCCAGCTCGACCCGGTAGCCGGTGAGGTAGTGGGCGCGACAACCTCCGTCGCGGTGACAGAGGTGGGCCTCCAGCGCCGCCGACCCCGCCTCGAAGACCTGGTGGATACGGGCAGCCACGCTCTCCCGCTCTTCCTCGGGGAAGAGCGCCAGCGGCGACACCTCGGCCAGCGCGTCGCCGGTATGGCCGGTCACCGTTTCCATGCGTTCGTTCCAGCGCCGGAAGTGCCCGTCGCTGTCGATCATGTAGAAGATCCCGGGCAGGTTGCGCAGGATGGCATCGGTCAGCGCCTTCTCGCCGCGCAACTGGTCCTCCAGTGCCCGCTGTGCCGAGATATCGCGAATGATGGTGGAGTAGCGATCCAGCACCCCGTGCTCGTCGTGGTGGGCGATGATCACCTGAGAGGCCGGGATCTCCCGGCCCGTGTGGTCGAAATAGGCGGTCTCGCCCTGCCATACCCCCTGCTCCCGGGCGGCCGGCAGGCCCTCCTGGTGGATCCGGCGGGAGGCCCATTCGGGGTGGGCCAGATGGCCGGCGGCATCGTTCACCACCTCTTCGGGCAACGGCCTGTCGAGGCCGGTGCATTCCGGATCGTGACCCAGGATCGTCAGGCCGCCGCGATTGATGTAGGTGATCGCACCATCCGGTTTCGCCATGGAGACGAAATCGGGGGTCGCCTCGAGGATGGAGAGCAGCCGGTCACGCTCGCGTTCGGCCGCCTTGCGTTCGGTGATGTCGCGCATGATGGTGGAGAAGCGTTCCACCGTGCCGTCCGGTCCGGTGTGGGCCACCACGGTCTGCTCCAGGGAGACGACCCGGCCATCCGCGGCGATGAGCGCCGTCTCCCCCCGCCAGGTCCCGTCGCGGGTAGCAGCGGGCAACGCCTCCTCCACCAACCGCCGCGCCGCCCAGTCGGGATGATGGTCGATGAAGGGCCGGCCCGCCGTTGCATCGGCCGGCTCTCCGAGCAGCGCCTCCAGGGCGGGATTCATGTAGAGGACCCCACCCTCGATATCGGCCATGCCGACGTACTCCGGGCTGGCCTCCACGATGGACTCAAAGATCGCGTGCTCGCCCCGCGCCTCACCATGACCGGCCTCCGCCAGGGCCACCGAACCGTCCTCTCTCTCTTCCGCAGGCATCGTGTCCCCTTCGCCGCTCATCGTCACGCCGCGTCGCCACCGACCCTAGCCATGGCCTATCAACTCGTCCCAGATGGCGTCGACCCGCGCCACCACCGCCGGATCACGCTCGATGGGCCGGCCCCATTCGCGCTCGGTCTCGCCGGGCCACTTGTTGGTGGCGTCGAGCCCCATCTTGCCGCCGAGCCCGGCCACCGGCGAGGCGAAGTCCAGATAGTCGATGGGGGTCTTCTCCACCAGGGTGGTGTCGCGCACCGGGTCCATGCGCGTGGTCATGGCCCAGACGACATCCTCCCAGGAGCGGGTGTTCACATCCTCGTCCACCACGATAACGAACTTGGTGTACATGAACTGCCGCAGGTAGGACCAGACCCCGAACATGATCCGCTTGGCGTGGCCGGCGTAGCGTTTGCGAATGCTCACCACCGCCATGCGGTAGGAGCAGCCCTCCGGCGGCAGGTAGAAGTCGACGATCTCCGGGAACTGCTTCTGCAGGATCGGCACGAAGACCTCGTTGAGCGCCACCCCGAGGATGGCCGGCTCGTCCGGCGGCCGACCGGTGTAGGTGGAGTGGTAGATCGGGTTCTCGCGGTGGGTGATGCGGTCGATGGTGAAGACCGGGAAGTCATCGACCTCGTTGTAGTAGCCGGTGTGGTCGCCGTACGGCCCCTCGGGGGCCATGTCGTCGGGGTGGATGTGGCCCTCGAGGACGATCTCGCTGCGCGCCGGCACCTCCAGGTCGGAGCCGAGGGCGCTGGCCAGCTCGGTGCGCGAACCGCGCAGCAGGCCGGCGAAGGCGTACTCCGACAGGGTGTCGGGCACCGGGGTCACGGCGCCGAGGATGGTGGCCGGATCGGCGCCCAGCGACACCGCCACCGGGAACGGCTCGCCGGGGTGGCGGCGCTGCCACTCGGCGAAGTCCAGCGCCCCGCCGCGATGGGCCAGCCAGCGCATGATCACCCGGTTGCGGCCGATCACCTGCATGCGGTAGATGCCGAGGTTCTGGCGCTTCTTCTCCGGGCCCCGGGTGATCACCAGCCCCCAGGTGATCAGCGGCGCGGCGTCCTCCGGCCAGCAGGTCTGCACCGGGATCCGCCCCAGGTCCACCGCGTCGCCCTCGTGGACCACCTCGCGGCAGACCGGATTGCGCACCCGCTTCGGTCCCATGGTCAGCACCTTGCGGAAGAGCGGGAACTTCTCGAAGGCGTCGCGGACCCCCTTCGGCGGGTCCGGCTCCTTGAGAAAGGCGAGGATGCGTCCGATCTCGCGCAACGCCGCCGGATCATCGGCCCCCATCCCCAGGGCCACCCGCTCCACCGTGCCGAACAGGTTGCCCAGCACCGGCATGTCGGCGTCGACGGGGTTCTCGAACAGCAGGGCTGGGCCACCGGCGCGCAGGGCGCGGTCGCAGACCTCGGTCATCTCCAGGTGCGGGTCCACCGCCACTTCGGTGCGGCGCAGCAGCCCGCGCGCCTCCAGGCCCTGGATGAACTCGCGCAGATCGCGGTAGTGCATGGTGCTCCCGTGGTCGGCTGACTCATGGCGATTCTACGTCAATGTGCCGCCCGTTGCTGCCCCATCCACGTCATCGGGCCGCCCGCACGGTCCTGAAAGGACGACGAATTCGCCCCTGAACCCCGGCCTCGAATCAAAACCCATGATCCGGATCATGGGTGCTGCAACTAACTGCCCACAAAGGGTCCATCGACCTGTTGTGCAAGGGCCTTTTAACGTACGTTCACGGGCTGCCTTCTCGTGAAAACCGACAAAAACGACAAGCGTGGGGCCACGCCCGCCGACGCCCCACCGGAGGGAAAGGGGAATGAAGAAGAACCATCCCGTCACGCAACGGGAACACCGGTATCCCGATGACGCCAACATCCTCTCGACCACCAACCTCAAGGGGATCATCACCTACGTCAACGACGACTTCATCGACGTCAGCGGCTTCTCCAGCGACGAACTCCTCGGCAACAACCACAACATGGTGCGCCACCCGGACATGCCGCCGGAGGCGTTCCAGGACCTCTGGGACCACCTCAAGGCGGGCCGCTCATGGATGGGCATCGTCAAGAACCGCTGCAAGAACGGCGATCACTACTGGGTCGATGCCTACGTCACCCCCATCCGTGATGCCGCCGGCGAGGTGCTGGAGTACCAGTCGGTCCGCACCCGCCCGGATCGCCGCCATGTGGCACGCGCCGAAGACCTCTACGCCCGGGTCAATGCCGGGCGATTGCCGTGGCAGTTGCGCTGGGGGCGCTTCCTGGGCCTGCGCGTCCGCCTCCTGAGCGGCTTCGTGGTCGCACTGCTGCCGCTGCTCGCCGTGCTCTTTCACCCGCTGCTCACCGGCCCGCTGGTGTCCGCCGGGGCCGTAGCGCTCTCCCTGGCCCTCGCCCTGGGGGTCGTCTGGTTCACCATGCGCCCGGTCTGCGCCGCCGTCGCCGAAACGCGGGACATCGCCGACGACCCGCTCATGCAGCTGGTCTATGCCGGGCGCGTGGACGAGCTCGGCCAGCTGCGGCTGGCCATCAAGATGCTCCAGCAGGAATCGGAGGCCATCGCCGGCCGCATCGCCGACACCACCCTCGGGCTGCGGGGGGACACCGCCGGCCTCGCCGAGGACGTGACCCGTTCCCGGCGCAATGTTGAAGAGCAGGAACAGCAGGCCGAACAGGTCGCCTCGGCAGTGGAGCAGATGGTGGCCAGCATCCAGGAGGTCGTCCAGACCACGCGGGAGGCGTCCGATGCCGCCGGCGCGGCCACCGGCACCGCCGACCAGGGGCGCTCGGTGGTCAACGACACCATCACCAGCATGGACGCCATGGCGGCCGACGTGGAACGGGCGGCCGCCGCGCTGGAGCAGCTGGCCGAGCAGACCAACGATGTCGGCTCCATCCTCGACGTCATCCGCGACATCGCCGACCAGACCAACCTGCTGGCGCTCAACGCCGCCATCGAGGCGGCCCGCGCCGGTGAGGCGGGGCGCGGCTTCGCCGTGGTCGCCGACGAGGTGCGCAATCTCGCCCGACAGACCCAGGAGTCCACCGGTCGCATCGAATCCATCGTCGAGGCGCTCAAGGGAGGCTCCAGCGAAGCGGTCGAGACCATGAATCAGGGCCGCGAGCAGGCCCGGCACGGGGTGGAGCAGGCACACGAGGCCGGCGCCGCCCTGGACTCCATCAGCGAGGCCATCAACGGCATCAACGAGATGAACGGGCGCATCGCCACGGCGGCGGAGGAACAGGGCAGCGTCTCCGAGGGGATCAGCCGCAGCATCACCTCCATCAGCGACGCCTCCCGGGAAACGGCCGAGAGCATCGGCCACGTGGACACCACCACCAACACCATCGCCGAACGCATGGACGGCCTGCAGCGACTGGCGGAGCAGTTCCGGACCCAGTGGTCCGGCGGCGAGACGCGCGACGGCGACCCGGAGGGGGCCGGCAAGGTCGGTGGGCCCGACTAGTCGCCGCTGCTGGTCACACCGCGCTCGCTGGCGTGCAGGAAGTCCAGTAGCTGCCGTACATCGGCGTGTGCCGCCAGCTCTTCATCCGCTTCCACGGCGGCCAGCCCGGTCTTCAGGGTGTGCTCGCCGAAGAAGAGCTGGCGTGCCGCCCGCTTGATGGCCTGGCGCCGCGACCCATCGAAGCCGTTGCGGCGCAGGCCGACGACATTGAGCCCGGCGATGCGGGAGGGGTTGCCGTCGACGGTGGTGAACGGCGGGACATCACGGGTGATCTTGCTCAGACCACCGATCATCGCGTAGTCCCCCAGCCGGCAGAACTGGTGGATGGCCGACATCCCGCCGATGAAGGTGCGGTTACCGATGATCACGTGGCCCGCCGAGACCGCTCCCTGGGTAAAGATGTTGTGATCCCCGATGTCGCAGTCGTGGCCGGCGTGAGTTCCGGCCATGAAGAGGTTGTGACTGCCGACCCGGGTCGCCCCCCCTTCCACCGAGGCGCGTGACAGGTTGACCCCCTCGCGGAAGGCGTTGCCGTCACCGATGACCAGCCCTGTCTCCAGACGGGTATCGAACCCCATGTCCTGCGGGTCACAGCCGAGGACCGTGCCGTGGTCGATGCGGTTGTCGCGGCCGATGGTGGTCCCGTGATAGATCCGCACGCTGGAACCGAGCCGCGTTCCCGCACCGATCCTGACTCCCCCTTCGATGATCGTGTAGGGGCCGACGCTGACGTCGTCGGCCAGTTCGGCGTTGTCATCGATGATGGCGGTGGGGTGGATGGACATCGCGGCGCTCCCTCTGGATGGTCGTGGTCGTCAGGCGGAGACGATAGCAGGATTGTCGCCTTTCGGCATGCGGCGGTGGGCGCCACTGTGCGCTCGGACACAGAAAAGCCCCGCAAAGGCGGGGCTTCGGCAGGCGTCCGGCCCGGCTTCGGACCGTGTCGCCCCTTACTGCATGGCGTTCTCGGCCGCGCGGGTCACGCGCTCGCGCAGTTCCGGGTCGTTCTGCATCTGCGTGGCGACCTGGTTGTACTCCTGCACGCTCAGACCGGCCTCTTCGACCGCTTCGACCATCTGGTCCTGGGCCTCGGCCTGCAGGGCCTGGGCGCGTTCACGGTCCTCGACGCCGCCCAGCTCTTCGGAGAACTCGGCCTGGATATCGCGAACATCCAGGAAGGCGGTCACGAACTGGTCCAGGGTCTGGTCATCGACCTCGACCGGTTCCTGTTCCATCCCGTCCATGGCGAGGGCGCCGGTCGCAGGGAGCAGGCCGAGGGCCAGGGCGGCCACGGCGGCCAGGAGGGTACGGTGGGTCAGGGTCAGGTTCATGGTTTCTCTCCCGAATCTATGGATATTCCGGATCGCTCGCGCGATCCCAACACCAGCCTTCTTTGCAGGGCGCGTGCCAAAAAGGCAACTGGCTGAAAACATGGGCCGTAGCGGCACAGACCCCATACCACCGACACACCGGGTGGGGCACTTCGACACACACCGACCGAAATGAGCCGTTATGGCACACTCGTTTCCATCCCCTCGCGCTCTTCCCCTTCGAGGCGACGATACAGCGTCCGCCGGCCGATCCCGAGTATCTGGGCCGCCCGCCGCTTGTTGCCCGCGACCACCTCGAGCACGTGTTCGAT
The DNA here is from genome assembly GCA_964525685.1 of uncultured Ectothiorhodospiraceae bacterium. GTDB lineage: Bacteria > Pseudomonadota > Gammaproteobacteria > Thiohalospirales > Thiohalospiraceae > Thiohalospira. The sequence continues at coordinate 11,462 of CAZGJO010000001.1, forward strand.
GTACTGCTGTTCCACTTCTGCCAGACTCGGCAATTGCTCCGGATCGTCCCCCCATGGACTCGCACCGAGGCCGGCGCCCTCCGAGGCCGGGGCCGAGCGCTCGCTGATGCGTTCCGGCAGGTGTTCCAGACGGATGGTGTCGCCATTGCAGAAGGTCACGGCCCGCTCCATGGCGTTGGCCAGTTCACGCACATTGCCGGGAAAGCGGTAGCGCCGCAGACGCGCCAGGGCCTGGGGATCGATGCCCTCGATGCCCTTGTTCTGCGCGGCGGCGAACTGCTGCGAGAAATGGACCGCCATGCGCTCGATATCGTCGTCGCGCTCACGGAGCGGCGGGACCTTCAGGGTAAAGGTCTCCAGCCGATAGAAGAGATCCTCGCGGAAGCGCCCCGCCGCCACCTCGTCATCCAGATCGCGGTTGGTGGCCGCCAGGATGCGGACGTCCACATGCTCCTCCTGGTTGGCTCCCACCGGCCGGATGGCGCCGTCCTGCAGAACGCGCAGGAGCTTGGTCTGCATCTCCATGGGCATCTCGCCGATCTCGTCCAGCAGCAACGTGCCGCCGTGGGCCTCGGTGATGAGGCCCTTGCGCGAGCGGTTGGCACTGGTGAAGGCCCCGGCGGTATGGCCGAAGAGTTCGCTCTCCATGAGCTCCGGCGGGATGCCCGCGCAGTTCACCGCGATGAAGGGGCCACCGGCGCGCGGGCCTTCCGCATGGATGGCCCGGGCCACCAGCTCCTTGCCCGTCCCGCTCTCGCCGGTAACCAACACCGGTCCTTCCGCCACCGCCAGCGCCCGGATCTTCTCGGTCAGTGCCTGGATGGCGCTACTGCGGCCAATGATGCCGTGAAACCCCTTCTCGCTGTCCAGGACCTGGCGGTAGCGCTCCACCTCTCGGCGCAGGGCGCGCGTCTCCAGGGCCCGGTTCACGGCCAGGCGGAAATGTTCCAGGTCCAGCGGCTTGGTCAGGAAGTCGTCGGCCCCCTGCTTGAGGGCCTCCACCGCCTGGTCCACCGTGCCGAAGGCGGTGATCATGATGAAGGTGGGGCTGTCCGCCATGGCCTGAACATCGGCCAGCAGGCTCAGGCCGTCCTCGCCGGGCAGCCGCAGGTCGCTGATCACCAGCTCCAGGTCCACGGTCAGGCTCTCCCGCGCGGCAGCCACGCTGGCCACGGCCACCACCTCGTGGCCCGCCTCCTCCAGCTCTTCCCGAAGCATCTCGCGCAGACCGGGTTCATCCTCGACCAGCAGGATCTCGGCGGTCCGCGTCGTTTCCGGTTTACTGCTCATGCTCACCTCGCGGCTTCGGTAGTGTGATGACGAAACGGCATCCCCCGAGGTCGGGGGCCTGCTCGACCTCGATGTGGCCGCCGTGCTCGGACACGGCGCCCTGGGTCACGGCCAGACCGAGCCCGGTGCCGGAGCCCACCGGCTTGGTGGTGAAGAAGGGCTCGAACAGGCGATTGCGCAGCTCCTCGTCGATCCCGGGGCCATCGTCCTCGACCACGAGGCGGGCCGCCTCCGCGTCCTCCTCCCAGGAGACGCGGACCCGTCCCCCCGGCGTCGCCTGCACGGCGTTGCGGATGAGGTTGGTCAGCGCCTGCTCCAGCCGTAGTCGATCGATCTCGATTTCGGGCCCCGGCTCTCGTCCGGCGACCTCGATGGTCACGCCCCCGATGTCGGCCTCGTCCTCCACCTGCTGGACGGCGGCCTGCACCACACGTCCCACCGGCTCGGCTCGGCGCACCGAACTGTGCCCGCGACCGAAGTCGATGAGCTGCGAGACGGTCCGCTCCATGCGCCCCACCTGTTCGCGGATGTCGGTCAGGGCCTTGTCCACCTCGGGTTCCGCAGTCTGGCGCTGGGCGCGCTGCGCCTTGCCGGAGACCACCGCCATGGGGGAGCCCAGCTCGTGGGCCACCCCGGCGGCGAGCTGCCCGATGGCGGCCATCTTCTCCGACTGGCGCAGACGCTCCTCCAGGGCCTTCTCCTTCTCGCGCTGCTCCTTCAGGGCCTGTTCGGACGCCGAGATCCGGTCGAGCATGGCATTGAGATCCGCAGCCAGCTCCCGGATCTCGCGGGGCCCGCTTGCCGTCACCCGCACCTCCCGGTTGCCCTCGCCCAGGGCGGACAGGCGGCGGCGCATGGCCTGGAAGTGGCGGCCCACCGTGTAATGGTGGCCGGCGAAGACCACACCGATCATGACCAGCGCCACCGCCATCAGGATCACCCAGCCCTGATGGCGGATCTGCTCCACGTAGTAGTCGAAATCGGAGCCGCGTCGCGTCACCTGGAGCAGGCCGATGATGCGACCACCGCTGTCCACCAGCGGAACGAAATAGGAGTAGAGTTCACGGCCGTCCTGCTCCTCGAAGTGTCCGCCCTCGGAGCCCTCTTCCGCCATGCGTGTGACCTCGCCGCTGCCGATGCGGGCCGCGTCGGGGCCGCTGGTGGCGATCCGCTCACCATCGGGGCCGTAGACGTAGGCGCCGTAGACGCGGGCGAAGCCGAAGGCCGACTCCAGCGCCTCGTTCACGGCGCCCTCCCGCTCCAGCCGCAGGGCTCGGCTCAGGGGGGCCTGGAGGGAGCGGGCGATGAGCTCGAGGTCCTCTTCCATACGCTCGCCCGCCTCCTGCTCCAGCAGGGACAGGCCGTACCAGCCACCGACCGCGCCCAGCATCACCAGGGGCATGGCCAGGAAGGCGATGATCCCGCCCCGCAGGCTGTAGCCCCACCGCCACCGTCTCTGTGCGCCATTTTTACTCAGGCCGTGTGCCATAAATACACAATACCCCATCTGGAATCCCCGATCCCCGCGATGCCACAATCGGCCCCACAGGGATTGTCGGGCCGCCGCCGGCCCGCCTTTCCATGGCACATTGCTTGCAGCCATCTCCCGTATCCAGTCACACCGATTACAGGATCCGTGCCACATGATGAAACACCCTTTCCTTATCCCGTTCACCCTCGCGCTGACCGCCCTGGCCTTCCCGGCCCATGCCGACGAAAGCGAGGCCGAGGAGTGCCTGAGCATCGAGGATGAACACTTCGAGGCGGAGATATCCGAGCTCGGCTTCGGCGAGGGCCTCTGGGAGGCCACCGTGGTCAACCGGTGCGAGCGCGAGTTCGACGCCCTCATCGACATCGAACTCCTCGACGGCGACGGCGAGCAGGTGACCTCCTACATGGTGGTGGCGGTGATCCCGGCCAACAACGAGGAAACGGTGAGCAAGGACATGCACCTCACCTCCAGCGCCGTGGAACGCATCGAGGAGGTCGACTACTCGCTCTCCGGCAGCAAGCAGCCCATCTGACCCCAGCCGTTCGGGCTCTCCCGAACGGTCGCCCCCGCTGCCCGACGGACGGACGAAAAAAACGGGGCCCGAAGGCCCCGTTCACAGTCACCGGATGGCGCCCCGTGTTACAGGGTGATCTCGGTGCTGTCGCTGTCGCCCTTGTTGTCGTTCCAGCGCAGGCTCAGGGTATCCCCGGAGCTGGCGCCTTCGAACTGGAAGGACAGGTAGGGGTTGCGGGAGATGGCCTGGCTCATGTGGGCGACCATGACCTTCTCGCCGTTGAGCTCGGCGTGCATGTCCTCGATGTAGTGGGCCGGGATGAGCTCGCCGTCGGAATCACGGGCCTGGCCGGTCTCCATCGGGTGGCTGACCAGGGCGCGCACGGAGGCGACCCCATCCTGCAGGCTGGCGCGGGCACGAATAGTATTGCTAGCCATTGTCTCTTACCTCTTGCTCGGTTCGGTATGGAATGGATGGATACGGGTCCGTAATCAGCCGCCGCAGCCGCCGACGGTGACCTTCACCTCGCGACGGGCCATGTAGTTGGTGCCGTTGGCACGCACCACGCCGATCACGTCGGCGGTCTCGCCCATCTTGATGCGGGTGGAGACCATCGGATGGGCCTTGCTGCCCAGCTCGTAGTGGCCCGCCATCGGGGAACCGGCGCCATCGACGATGATGGACACGGCCTCGACGTTGTCCATGCCGGTCTCGACGGTGATCGGAACCACGGCACCGTTCTCGGCGATGTCCGGGGCGGTGATCTCGACGTCACCGCTCTCCTGCATGCTGCTGTCACCGAACAGGCTGTTCAGGCCGTCTTCGACGGACTCCGACAGCATGGCATCCTCGGGCCAGGCGGCGACGACGCGGCTGGGGGTGACGAGGCCGGCGCCGACGGCGGCGGCCATGGCCGAACCGGCCAGGGTACCTTTCAGAAAGATTCGACGATTCATCTCATGCATCTCCATCGTGATGTGTTTGGAACGTGCAGTCACCCTGTTGCAGCCCCCGTGCCAATCTCGCCATCACGGCAAAACAACGGGTTACACCGAATCCCGCCGGCCCGAGTTGCAGGGTGCACCTTTCCCGCGTTGCAGATTGCATTCTGCACCGCCTCATTCATCCGCAGCGGCATACCGTTGCAGGCGGCGCCAGAGGGTGGTCTTGTTGATGCCGAGGATCGCCGCCGCCTGCTCGCGACTGCCGCCGACGTCGTCCAGGATCTTGAGGATGTAGCGCCGTTCCAGTTCGGCCAGGGTCGGCCTGTCCGCCACCAGGTCCGCCCCCCCGGTGTCGCCCGGCTCCCCTTCGGCGACCCCGTCACCGGCCGATGAGGGCGGGCGAAAGTGGAGGGTTTCGCCATCGGCCAGGGCGATGCTGCGTTCCACGGTGTTGCGCAGTTCGCGTACGTTGCCCGGCCACGGATGGTCCACCAGGGCCGCCATGGCGTCCGCATCGAAACCGCTGACCCGGCGCCCGTAGCGGCTGGCGAATTCGCGCACGAAGTGTTCCACCAGCATCGGGATGTCCTCCGGGCGCTCGCGCAGGGGCGGCATCCGCAGATTCACCACGTTGAGGCGGTGGTACAGGTCGGCGCGAAACGTCCCGTCGGCCACCATCCCGGCCAGGGAGCGGTTGCTGGCGGCGATGAAGCGCACGTCGATGGGTCGCGCCTGCACCCCCCCCACGGGCGTCACCTGCTGCGCCTGGATCACCCGCAGCAGCTTGGTCTGCATGGCCTCCGAGATATTGCCGATCTCGTCCAGGAAGACGGTGCCGCCGCTGGCGGCCTCCAGCAGCCCGGTCTTGGCCTGGACCGCGCCGGTGAACGCCCCCTTCTCGTGGCCGAACAGCTCCGACTCCAGCAGGGTGTCGGTGAGGGCGCCGCAGTCGATCACCACGAAGGGCGTGTCGGCGAAGTGGGAATGGTCGTGGATCGCCCGCGCCGCCAGCTCCTTGCCGGTGCCCGACTCGCCCTCGATGATGACGTTGCAGCGGATGTCGGCGATCTTGCCGATGACCTCGTGCACCACCTCCATGGCGGCGGCCTGACCGATCATGCCGTGGCGCTCGTCGCGTTCATCCAGGGCCTGCCGCAGGGCGCGGTTCTCCTTTTCCAGGCGCTGGTAGTCCAGGGTCTTCTCGATGTGCAGCCGCAACTCGTCCATGTCGAAGGGCTTCTTCAGGAAATCGGTGGCCCCCTCGCGCATGGCCTCCACGGCACTGTCGACGCTGGAATAGCCGGTGAGGATGATCACCGGCAGATCCGGCGCTAGCCGGCGCAGTTCACGCAGCAGCGCCATGCCGTCCATGCCGGGCATGCGCAGGTCGGTAATGACCAGGTCGGGCGGCTCCGCGCTCGCCTCCGCCAGCGCCTGCTCGGGACGCTGAAAGGCGCGGCAGCGATACGGCGCCTGCTCGCTGAAACGCGCCATGAGCTCGCCGGCCCGGGCATCGTCGTCGACGTAGAAGACCACCGGTTCACTCATCGTCTGCCGTCTCCTCTCCGGGCAGGGGGAGGCCCACCGTCGCGCTCACCCCGCCCTCGCGGTTGTTGTCGATCGTCAGCCGGCCGCCATGGTGTTCGACGATCCCCAGGGTCACCGACAGGCCCAGCCCGCTGCCCTCGCCCACCACCTTGGTGGTGTGGAAGGGTTCGAAGACGCGCTCCAGGTGCGCCTCGTCGATCCCCGGGCCCTGGTCGGTGACGGTCACGAGGAGCTCCGCGCCATCCGTCTCCCCGGTCACCGTGACGACCCCGCCCGGCGGGCTGGCCTGCACGGCGTTGAGGATCAGGTTGCTCAGGGCCTGTTGCAGCAGGTGCTGGTCGCCGCGCACCCGGATCCCCTCGGGGCAGTGAATGGCGATGCCGACCTCCGCCTCCCGGGCGCGCTCACCCACCAGGCGCGCGCTCTCTTCCAGCCAGGCGCGCGCGTCGAACGCGGTGAACGCCGGGGGCACCTGTCGGGCGAAGTTGAGGATCCCGCGCACCGTCTCCGAGGCGCGCATCGCCTCCTCACGCAGCGCGGCGATGTCCCCGCGCAGCCGCTCCGGATCATCCAGTTCGCGCTCCATGAGTTTGCTCAGCGACAGGATGTTGTTCAACGGGCTGTTGATCTCGTGGCCGATGCCGGCGGCCATCTCGCCGATGGAGGCCAGACGCGCGCTCTGCAGCGCCTTCTCCTGGGCGCGATCGCGCTCCTCGCGGGCGGCGTCCAGGGTGTCCGCCATGTAGTTGAAGGCGTTCCCGAGCTCGCGGATCTCGCGCGGTCCGCTCGGGGCGTGCCGCACCGCGTGGTCACCATCGGCATAGTCCTTCAGCCGCCGCGCCATGCGGACAAGCGGCCGGGCGATGACCCGCGAGGCCACCGGGATGAGCGCCAGCGCCAGCAACAGGGCGATGCCGATGAACAGCCAGATGGCGTGGCGGATGCGTTCGAAGGGCTCGCTGAAGACCTCCGGCTCCACGTCCAGCGCCACCACCCAGCTGGCCAGCTGATCCGGGTAGGGGTAATACTCCACGAAATGGATATTCGGGTCGTCCGGGACCCGCCCGTGGGGCCGGTGCAGCACCGCATCGCGCAGGGCGGCCAGGCCCTCGTCCTCCAGGATCACCGGCCACTCCCGCCAGCGGGTGAAACGCTGCTCCCCCTGGTCGTCGTAGAGGATCATGCCGTTGCGCGCCGGGACGTCCGGCTGGATCTCCGCCACCAGCAAGCGCCCTGCCGGCAGGGCGGTATTGAAATCGAAGATCCGTTCCACACCGCGCCCACCGGGGCTTACCGCCAGGTGACCGACGATCCGCCCCTCGTGACTCAGGGGCACCACCGCGTCCAGCAGAGGCGGCTCCACCTCCACGTCCCCCCTCTGCTGGGACTGGGTCAGCAGCAGGTGGTGGACCCGCCCCGGCTCCAGGTTGTTCAGCCGCTCCGGGAAAATCGGGTGGATCACCTCCGGTTCGACGTACGGCAGCCCCGCAAGCCCGTTGTACACTGCCCGACTGCGCTCCCCGTCGCTGACCTTCACCAGGGTGTTGGCCTCGTGATCGAGGATACGGAGGGTATAGCCGGTGGGCAGCGTCCCCTGGAAGGCCTTGAGGAAGTTCGCCAGCTCATCACTGCGCTCCCCGGCCTCCGGGTGCTGGCGACGACCCTGGGCCGCCGCCAGCACCGGCAGGTACTCGCGCACCGCCGGGACCCGGGCCAGCCCCCTCACCATGGCCCGCTCGGCGTCCATGTGCCGATCCACCTCGGCGGTGAGGTTGTTCAGTTGATTGAAGATGGTCTGGCTGGTCTCCGCCTTGTGGGCCCGCTCGCCGAGGTAGGTGGCGCCGAGCCCCAGGACCAGCAGCGGGATCACGGTGGCCGAGACCACCCAGAGGAAGAGATGTGTACGCAGCTGCATAGGCGAAGGACCGGCATGGGCCATGACGTCAACACGCGTTATACTGCGCCCTCCCGCTCGCCACGCCAAGGGGCACCCGATGCGCTTCTGCTGGTCCTGGACTCTGTTTGTACTGGTAGTGGCCCTGCTGGCCCTGATGACCCTGCTGGGCGGCTGCGGCCAGAAGGGCGCCCTCTATCTGCCCGACGAACCCGCCGCGGAACAGACCGACGACGACTGACCACCCACGCCGGACCCACGAGACCCATGGACCACTTCGACTACCGCGACGGCGAACTCCACGCCGAGGACATCCCCCTGAGCCGACTGGCCGAGCAGTACGGCACACCGCTCTATGTCTACTCCCGGGCGACCCTCGAGCGCCACTGGCGCGCCTTCGACGAGGCCCTGGCCCACCGCCGCCACCTGGTCTGCTACGCCGTGAAGGCGAACGCCAACCTGGCGGTGCTCGAGCTGCTGGCGCGCCTGGGTTCCGGCTTCGACATCGTCTCCGGCGGCGAGCTGGAACGGGTCCTGGAGGCCGGCGGTGATCCCGCCCGGGTGGTCTTCTCCGGGGTCGGCAAGCAGCGCTCCGAGATCCATCGCGCCCTGAGCGTCGACATCCGCTGCTTCAACGTCGAATCCGCCGCCGAGCTGGAACGCATCAACGCCATCGCCACCGACCTCGGGGTCGCCGCGCCGGTCTCCCTGCGGGTCAACCCCGACGTCAACCCCGAGACCCACCCCTACATCGCCACCGGTCTGGCGGAGAACAAGTTCGGCGTCGCCATCGACGACGCCGTCGACCTCTATCGGCGCGCCGCCGCGCTGCCCGGGATCCACGTCAGCGGGGTGGACTGCCACATCGGCTCCCAGCTCACCGATACGGCGCCGTTCACCGCCGCGCTGGAGCGGATTCTGGCGCTGGTGGACCGTCTGGATGCCGAGGGGATCCCGGTCCGCCATCTGGACGTCGGTGGCGGGGTCGGCATCCGCTACGCCGACGAGACCCCGCCGACCCCGGCGGAGTACGTCGCCGCCCTGGACGCCACCCTCGGCGACCGCGACCTGGAGCTGCTGGTGGAGCCCGGCCGCGCCATCGCCGGTAACGCCGGCGTGCTGCTGACCCGGGTGGAGTACCTCAAGCCCGGCGCGGCGCGCAACTTCGCCATCGTCGACGCGGCCATGAACGATCTCATGCGCCCGGCCCTCTACAACGCCTGGCAGGCCATCGAGCCCGTGTGTCCGCGTACCGACGTCGAGACGGCCCGCTGGGAGATCGTCGGCCCGGTCTGCGAGACCGGCGACTGGCTCGGCCGCGACCGCGCCCTGGCCCTGGACGCCGACGACCTGCTGGCGGTCCGTTCCGCCGGGGCCTACGGCTTCGCCATGGCGTCCAACTACAACAGTCGGCCGCGCCCCGCCGAGGTCATGGTCGACGGCGCCAGCGACCACCTGGTCCGCGCCCGTGAACGCCCCATCGACCTCTACCGCCACGAACACCTGATGCCCTGAACGCCCTCCGACCACCGACGGGACCCCGTGATGCTCAAAGTCGCCAGCTGGAACGTCAATTCGCTCAACGTCCGCCTGCCCCATGTCCTCGACTGGTGCCGGCAGCACCAGCCCGATCTGCTGGGGCTGCAGGAGACCAAGCTCCCCGACGACCGCTTCCCGGTGGCCGGGCTGGAGGAGGCGGGCTACCACGTCGCCTTCGCCGGCCAGAAGACCTACAACGGCGTGGCCGTCCTCAGCCGCACACCGGCCACCGACGTGGTCACCGACCTGCCGGGCCTCGACGACCCGCAGCGCCGCGTCCTCGCCGCCACCTACGGCGATCTGCGGCTGGTGAACCTGTACGTCCCCAACGGCAGCGAGGTGGGGTCCGAGAAGTTCGCCTACAAGCTGGACTGGCTGGACCGGCTGGCCGATTTCCTCGCGGATGAACGGGAGCGCCACCCGAACCTCCTGGTCATGGGCGACTTCAACATCGCCCCCGGCGACGCCGATGTCCACGATCCCGAGGCGTGGGCCGGCAAGGTGCTCTGCAGCGAACCGGAGCGCGCCGCCCTGCAGCGGCTCCTCGACCTCGGCCTGAGCGACACCTTCCGACTGTTCGAGCAGCCGGCCGGGACCTACAGCTGGTGGGACTACCGCATGAATCTCTTCCGTCGCGGCATGGGACTGCGCATCGATCTGATCCTGGCCAGCGCGGCCCTGGCGGAACGCTGCAGCCGCGCCACGGTGGATGCCGAACCCCGCGGCTGGGAGCGCCCCTCGGACCACGCGCCGGCACTGGCCGAGTTCGAACACAACCCGCCGTCGGGGACCTGACCCCCCGATGTTCGGAGTCATCGCCCAGGCCGGCGTCCTCATCGCCCTCGGGGTCGGCTGGCGCCGTTTCCAGCCCATGGGGCTCTCCGCCGACGCCGTACGCCCGGCGCTCACCAGCCTGGTCTACATCATCCTGCTGCCGGCGCTGGCCCTGTCGGTGCTGTGGCAGGCCGAGCTCGGCCTGGACACCATCCGCCTGGTGGCGGTGGCGGTCTTCTGCGTGCTCTCCGGCATGGCGCTGGGCTGGCTGGTCTGCCGGCTCCTCAAGGCGCCGCCGAAGGTGGCCGGTGCGCTGATCCTGGCCGCCGGTTTCGGGAATTTCACCTACCTGGGGCTGCCGATCCTGGAGGCGAGCTTCGGCAGCTGGGGGCGCGACGTCGCCATCCAGTTCGACCTGTTCGCCTCCACCCCGCTCCTGCTCACCCTGGGCGTCTTCATCGCCGCCGCCCACGGCTCGGGGGCGGTCCAGGCGGACCCGTGGCGCGAGATCAGCCGCGTCCCGGCGCTGTGGGCGGCCCTGCTCGGCCTCGCCCTGAATCTTGCCGGGGTACCCGCCGGCGCATGGCTGGTGGACGTCCTGGAGACCCTGGCCGCCGGCGTCATTCCGCTGATGCTCATCGCCACCGGCCTGGCCCTGGGCAATCCGGCCGGCTGGCGCCGCCGACTGCCGCTGGTGCTGCCGGTGGTCGCCATCCGTCTGTTGATCGTCCCCTTTCTGGTGGTCTGGGTTGCCCTGGCCACGGGGCTCTCCGGGGAACTGTGGCAGGCGGTGGTCATCGAGGCGGCCATGCCGAGCATGGTCCTGGGGCTGGTCATCGCCGAGCGCTACGGCCTGGACAGCCACATCTATGCCGAGACGGTGACCATCTCCACCCTGCTGGCCGCCCTGACCCTGCCGCTCTGGTTCACCCTCCTCTCCACGGCCTTCTGACCCCCCCCTACAGGCGCATGACCGCGTTTTTTCGCCATGCTACTATCCGCTCGACACCATTGGGAGGTTGGCGGCCACCGGCGGGTGGCTCGCGCAAGGTCACACAAAGGACATAACGATATGCGTGCACTACTCATCGGTCTTCTGCTCATGGTGGGCAGCGCCCCCATCCTGGCGGAGACCGTCTACGTAAGCGACACCCTTCGCGTGGGGGTGCGCGACGAACCGGGGGGCGACACCCCGGCCAGGAGCATCGTGGTCAGCGGCATGGAGCTGGAGGTCCTCGAGAGCCAGGGCGACTTTCTGCGCATCCGCACCCGCGCCGGCGAAGAGGGGTGGGTAAACGGCGCCTACACCACCCGCCAGGTCCCCGCGCGGCTACGGGTCGACCAGATGGAGGAGACCATCGAGGAGCTCGAGGCCGAGAAGGCCGAACTGGAGGACCGCCTGAACGAATCGCGCAACCACCAGGCGGCCCTGGCCCAGGAGATCGAAAAACTGGAGCGCCAGCGCGTGGCGCTTCAGGAAGAGCTCGACGAAGCGCGCGCCGAACGCGCCCCGGAGGAAGAGAGGCTGCCCTGGTGGGCCTGGGTCGTCGGGGTCCTCGCCATCTTCGGCATCGGCTTCGGGGCGGGTGCCGCCTGGTACCGGCGCGTCCTCATCGGCCGCCTGCACGGCCTGTCGCCGTGATCACCGGCGGGGCCGAACCCGCCGTCCCTGATTGGTCAGCCACCGTAGACCGTGGCGGCATACCCACCGGTGGCGGCGATATAGGCCCGCCACTGTGCGGCGAAGTCGGTATCCACGGAGCTTGTGGTGGTAGGACGCGCCAGTAACGCGCGATGCCAGGCCGCCACATGCGGCAAGCCGTCGTAGAGCTCCAGCGGGTACCACCCCTCCAGCAGCGCGAAGCGCTGGAACAGCGGCGCGAAGGCGGCATCGATCAACGCATAGTGGGCGCCGTTGAACCACGGCCCCGGTTCCCGTGCCTTCCCGCCATTGGCCGCCAGCTGCTGCTCCAGCTGCGCCAGGGCCGTGACCACCTGATGCTGACTCCCCTCGAAGGCATCCTCGTCGGCGGCGGTGCTCAAGGCGTACTGCTTCATGATCAGATCCGAGCCGAACTCGATCCAGGCGCGGTTCACCGCCTTCTCCAGCGGATCCGCCGGATGCAGGCTCGGCGGGTGGATCTCGTCGACATACTCGTTGATCACCGCTGATTCGAAGACCACCTCCTCCCCGTCGCGCAGCACCGGCACCTTGCCGAAGGGGGAGATCGCCCGGAACCAGTCGGGGGGCGACGCCAGGTCGATGTAGGTCACGGTGTACGCCGCCTGCTTCTCCTGCAGGGTAATCACCGAGCGCTGGACGAAGGGGCAGAGGTTGAAGCTGATGAGTTCGATGGCCATGGGGCTCCCGGAAAATCACGCCGCCGATCGGTTTATCCCAGTATAGCAACCGGCGTAGACTCCACCGAAAGGCCAGCCCGGCATCGCCCGGTACCGGCCCCACGCCAACCGTGACGGAAACCGCCCATGTCAGCCTGCCTGCAGCCTCACCCTCTGACCCTCGATCCGCCGCTGCGCAACCGCGCCATCCACCGGCTGGCGGACGCCGAAGGGGCCGGCCCCGAACCGGCGGTCTACTACATCGACGACCGCGAGGCCGGGGGGCTGCTGGTCAACGCCCCGCCGTACTCGCCGGCGCAGTTCGAGGCGCTGGCCGCCGTGACCCCGCCGCGCTACCTGTTTCTCCCGAGCCACCTCGGCGCCCGGGACATCGCGGCCTGGCGCGACGCCGGCGTTCAGGTCATCGCCAACGGACTGGAGGCCGCGCGCATCCCCGGCGGGGTCGATATCGATCTGGATCGCAAGACGCGACTGTCGCGCACCATCGACTTCCTGCCCATGGCCGGGCGCACTCCCGGCAGCTGCGCCCTGCGCCTGCGCAACAAACCGGCGGTGGTCTTCTTCGGGCCGATCCTGGAGCCGGGGGATGACGGCTGGCCGACCCTGGTGCTCCACGACGACGACGCCTCCAGCGAGAACCGCCTGTTCGGCGTCCTCGGCCTCCAGGACATCCGCTACGAATACGCCTTCACCGATCGCTTCGATCCCGCGACCACGCAGTACGGGCCGGGGGCCAGCGACGCCATCCACACCCGTCTGGAGGCCGTGGTCGGCACCGATTAGCAGATCCGGGGCAGCTGCTCGCCGGCGGGCAGGATCAGGTTGCGCTCCACCCCGGTGGCCAGTCGACGGCCGACACCGTCGCCCGCTTCGGCCCCACCGATGAGGGCCGCCCCCTCGCCGCCCGGACAGGCACGCACCGCGGCCAGCGCCTCCGCGGCCCGGTGGCCGGCGACGGCGGCGATGAACCGCCCCTCGCAGGCGCTGTTGAGCGGGTCGAGGCCGAGGATCTCGCACACCCCCCGCGTGGTCTCCGCCACCGGGATCGCGCCATCATCGAGGACCAGTCGGCAGCCGGAGGCGGCGGCCAGCTCATGGCAGGCGGCGGTGACGCCGCCCCGGGTGGGATCCCGCAGGGCGTGGACGTCCGCCCCCAGGGCGGCCATCAGGGCCGTCACCGGGGCCACCACCGGGGCGCTGTCACTGGCGGGCGGCGGCTCCAGGGCCAGCCCCTCGCGGGCGGCGAGGATCGCCAGGCCGTGACGGCCGATATCACCGCTGACCAGCAGGGCATCACCGGGCTCGATGGCCTCGGGGCGCGGGGCGTGGCCCTCGACGACACCGACGCCGCTGGTATGCAGATAGATCCCGTCGCCGCGCCCGCGCTCCACCACCTTGGTGTCGCCGGCCACCACGCGCACCCCGGAGGCGGTCGCCGCAGCGGCCACACTGACCAGGCAGCGGCGCAGCGCCCCGACGCTCAGCCCCTCTTCCAGCACCATCCCGAGGGTCAGCCACAGCGGCCGCGCCCCGGCCATGGCGAGATCGTTCACCGTGCCGTGCACCGCCAGCGAGCCGATGTCGCCCCCGGGGAAGACGCGCGGACGGACCACATAGCCGTCGCCGCTCAGGGCCAGGGTCTCGCCGGGCGAGGGGAGGGTGGCGGCGTCCGGGGCGGTCCGCTCCTCCAGACCCAGGGCGGGCAGCACCACCTCGGCCAGCAACCGCTGCTGCAGTCGGCCGCCCCCGCCGTGGGCCGGCGACAGGGTCTCGTCGTCGTTCATGCGGCGTCACCGCGGTGATGAAGGTAGGCGGCACAGGCGCCTTCACTGGAGACCATCGGGGCCCCCAGCGGCCGCTCGGGGGTGCAGGTGGTGCCGAAGGCGGGGCAGTCCACCGGGCGCAGGGTGCCGCGCAGGACGGCGTCGGCGCGACACCCGCTCGCCGGATCTTCGGCCGCCGGGGTCTCGGCGCCCGCCGTCGGTTCCGTCGCCAGCAGACCCAGGGCGTCCAGGTGGCGAAACGGCTCGCGCAGCCGCAGGCCGCCGTCGGTCAGCACCCCCATGCCGCGCCACGCCTGTTCGCCCACCGCGAAGACCTCGTCCACCCGCGCCCGGGCGGCGGCATTGCCGTCCGCGCGCACGGCGCGGGCGTAGTGGTTCTCCACCCGCGCCTCGCCGGCCTCCAGCTGGCGCACCGCCGCCAGCACGCCCTGCAGGAGATCCACCGGTTCGAAGCCGGTGACCACCACCGGCACCCGATGGCGGGCGACCACGGCCTCGTAGGCGGCCACGCCCTCGATGGTGCAGACATGGCCGGCGGCGAGGAAGCCCTCGATGCGGCTGTCGGGATCGGCGAGCAGTGCCTCCATGGCCGGCGGGACTCGCACATGGGCGAGCAGCAGGAAGAAGTTCTCCAGCCCGCGCGCCCGGGCCTGCAGCGCCGCCACCGCCACCGCCGGCGCCGTGGTCTCGAACCCCACGGCCAGGAAGACCACCCGGCGTCGGGGCTCGGCGGCGGCCACGGCCACCGCGTCCATTGGCGAGAAGACCACCCGGATATCGGCACCGGCGTCGCGGGCGGCCTGCAGTGTGCCGCGCGGCGAGGGCACGCGCAGCATGTCGCCGAAGGTACACAGGGTCACATCCGGGTGTTCGAGGAGGCGGTGGGCGTTGTCCAGGGTCGCCTCCGGGGTCACGCAGACCGGGCAACCGGGGCCGTGGACGAGCTCCACCGCCCCGGCAACGAGCTCGTCCAGACCGTGGCGCAGGATGGCATGGGTCTGACCACCGCAGACCTCCATCAGCGTCCGGGGGCGGCTGGCCGTGGCCCGGATGGCTTCGGCCAGCGCCCGCACCCGCGCCGGATCGCGGTACTCGTCCAGGTGCTTCACGCCGGTGCCTCCGGGGGCTCGGCGGCCTCGAACAGCGCCAGGGTCTCGGCGGCGGCCGCCTCGTCGATGACGGCAATGGCCAGTCCGGCGTGGACCAGCACCCAGTCCCCCGACACCGCCTCCGGGGTGCAAGCCAGCGAGACGGTCTGCCGCACCCCGCCGAAGGTCACCTCGGCGCGGCGAAAGAGCGGGTCCCCGTCGGGATCCTCAACGACCTCGATGCGGCCGGGTACGGCCAGACACATGACACTCTCCTGTCAACGGTTGTTCACGGCGGCCATCCACAGGGCCAGGGCCTCGTCCTCTTCCTCGCCGGAGGGGGTTCTCCCCTTCATCCGGGCCCGATAGAGACGATACCGGATCTCGGTGACGATCTCCCGCAGCGCAAAACGCCCCTCCCGTGACAGGGCGGCCAGCTCCAGGGCCGCCTCCGGCGATTCCCGGATCACCTCCGCCCACGCCTCGGGCGTATTGCCGCGCAGGCCGGTGCGATCCAGGGTGCGCTCCAGTGATTCCAGGCGCGCGGTCATGGCCCGGCGGATCAGCGGATCCTGCTCGGCGTGGAGTTCCCGGGCCTGTTCGATGAGCTTGAGGGTCTCGCGCCATTCGGCCACCAGGGTCTCCGGTTCGAAATCGGTGAGCGCACCGGATTCGGGGCAGTGCTGCAGCGCTCGCAGCAGACCACGGACCACCTCCGGGTCGAACTTTTCCGGCTGGCTGCGCAGGATGGTACCGAGGGTACGGCCATCGCGGCGACTGCTCAGGCCGACGACCATCTCCGCCGCCGCCAGGATGCGGCCATGGCGCCCGATCGTTTCACCCTCGAGGCCATAGGGGTAACCGGTGCCGTCCAGCCGCTCGTGGTGTTCCAGAACGGCCTTGTGCACGGCCTCAGGGTATTCGCGGAACTCCTCCAGCAGCATCGAGGCGATCAGGGGATGGGCGCGCAGCTGGCGCTCCTCGTCCGGCTCCAGGGGCCGGTTCTGTTCGAAGATGGCCGGCTCGATATGCAGACAACCGAGATCGTGGAACAGGCCGGCGGTGGCGATCTCGCGCAGGAAGTCGGGGTAGCGGTGGCCGGCCAGGACCGCCAGGGCCACCGCACACAGGGCCACCTGGATGGAGTGTTCGAACTGATGCGGCAGGCGCTCGCGCATCACGGTCAGCTTGGCCGCCATCGGGGCGATCAGGCGGACCGAAGCGAGGGTCTCCAGCGGC
>CAZGJO010000001.1:28028-43956 GCA_964525685.1 uncultured Ectothiorhodospiraceae bacterium
TCCAGCGGCCGTTGCAGCTTGTGGCGGGTAAGTTTCTCGTACATCCGCCGGTTGATGGCGGCGTCGCGCGCCACGAGCTTGTGGCCGCTTTCGCTGAAGATATCCTCCGAGGCGACCACCGCCCGCGTCTCGCCCGTCTCGGTGACGTGGTGGGCGTAGAAGGCGTCGGTATCACCCTCGACCAGGGCCAGCGGTGAGGGCTGACCGTCGGTTTCCGTGATGCGCATTTGATGCATGATTGTTTTCGCTGAACACTGTCATGGATGGGCTCTATCCATCGATGGCATAGCGTAGTGGGCCAGCTGACCCATAGCCAGCCCGCCATCCCCCGATGGGATGATTTCCGACCAACCGGCACGGTAGCCGGCGCCCTCCAGCGCCGTTGCCGCCCCCTCCACCAGCAGCCGATTGTGCCAGCAGCCGCCGGAGAACAGTACCGGCTCCGCCCCTCCCGGGGCCGCCAACCGGGGCGTCAATGCCACCAGCCCATTGTGGAAGCGGCGCGCGATGATCGCCGGTGCCACACCGGCGGCACGGTCCGCCAGCAGCGCCGCCAGCATCGGGGCCCACTCGATGATCGCCGGACCCTCGGCGCGCGGCGCCACGTGCAGGGGGTACCCCGGCTCCGCGGCCGCAGCGCGCGCGGCGCACTGCTCCAGCAGCAGGGCGGCCCGCCCCTCGTACACCGGCCCCGCACAGAGCCCGAGCAGGGCGGCCACGGCATCGAACAGGCGCCCCATGCCGCTGCTTTCCGGACATTGCAGTCTTCGGTCCAGGGACTGGCAGAGGAGGGACCACGTCGCGGTGTCGAAGTGTTCCGCCAGGGGATCGGCGGCCAGCGCCTCGCCCTCCCCCCCGTGGTAGGCGTGGAGCAGCCCGAGCGCGGCCCGGCGGGGCTCCCGGATGGCCTGTTCGCCACCGGGAAGCGGGAAGGGGCGCAGCCGTGCCAGCGGTGTGATGCCGTCGGCATCGACGCGCAGGACTTCGCTGCCGAGCAGGGCGCCCCCCTCGCCGTGGCCGGTGCCATCCCAGGCGAGAACGGTCGCCTCCGGCCAGTGCGTCATGCCCGGGCGCAGCAGCCCCCTGTCCACCAGCACCGCCAGGGCGTGGGCCTGATGGTGCGGCACGGCGTGCCGGGGCCACGCCCCGGCCTCGGCCATGCGGGTGGAGGCGTAATCGGGGTGGGTGTCGTGGACCACGGCCCCGACGCCGGCCCCGCTCCGTTCCACCAGGCCCGTGGCTGTCCGCCACAACCGCGCCTCCGCCAGCGGGCCGTCGAGGTCCCCCACGTGCGGCCCCAGGATCCAGTGATCGGCCACGGCCACCGCCGGCGCCGCCTTGAGCTGTCCCCCCAGGGCGACCACGGCCGTTGACTCCTCCGCCGGCGGGAGGGCCTCTTCCGGATCCGCCGCCGGCTCGTCGGCTCGCGGGGCGGGGGCCACCACCCACGGCGCCAACCCCCGGGCCAGTCGCAGCACCTGCGGGCGTCCACCGATCACCCGCACGACGCTGTCGTCCATCGGCTGGGCGATGGGGCGATCGTGGTCCAGGAAGCCATCGGCGATCCCGGCGAGCCGTTCCACCGCCTCGGAGCCCTCGGCACAGAGCGGTTCGCCGGCGCGGTTGCCGCTGGTGACCACCAGCGGGCCGCCAGAATCGCTCAGCAGCAGATGGTGGAGGGCGGTGGTCGGCAGGAAGGCCCCGAGCTCATCCAGCCCCGGTGCGACCCCGGCGGCCACGGTTTGTGCCGCGGCATCGGTGCGTCGCGGCAGCAGGACGATGGGGGCCGCCGCCGACGCCAGGGTCTCGGCCGCCAGCGGGTCCACATGGCAGACCGTCTCCACGGCCACACAGTCGGGGAACATCACGGCCAGGGGCTTCTCCGGCCGCGCCTTGCGCCGGCGCAGCTCGGCCACGGCGTCGGGATTGGCGGCATCCACCAGCAGCTGGAAGCCCCCCAGCCCCTTCAGGGCCACGATCCCGCCGTCACGCAGCACCGCCAGCGCCGCCGTCAGTGCCGCCTCGTCGCGCTCCCCCGGCGTCCCGTCGCCCCCCCGCCACTGCAGCCGCGGCCCGCAGGCGGGGCAGGCCAGGGTCTCGGCGTGGAAGCGGCGGTCCGCCGGGTCGCGGTATTCCTCCGCACACGCGTCACACAGGGGGAAGTCGGCGAGGGTCGTGCGTGCCCGCCCCCACGGCAGGGCGCGGGCCAGGCTCCAGCGCGGCCCGCAGACCGCACAGGTGGTGAAGGGATAGCGGTAGCGCCGGGCGCCCGAATCGGCGATCTCCGCCCGGCAGTCCGGGCAGATCGCCTGGTCGGGGCCGACGCCGGGGGCCATCGCCCCGCCCGCGGCGGCGCTTTCCTCGCCGATACGAAAGGTCGTCGCCCCGACGGGGGTCGCCTCGGCGACCTGCACATGCCGGATGACCGCCGGCGCCGGGGCCGTCAGCGGGCAGCCCGACGCATCATGCGGCGCCGGACCGCCGCGCAGGACCGCCCGCAGCGCCTCCAGTGCCGCCACCCGGCCCTCGGCCTCGATCACCACGCCGCCGGCCCGGTTCTCGACTTGGCCCGCCAGACCCAGGGTGGTCGCCAGGCGATGGATCCAGGGCCGGAAGCCGATCCCCTGGACCCGCCCCTCGACGGTCAACCGCCAACGCCGCGTGGCGGAGGCCATGGCTCAGGCGACGTCGATGCTCTGGAGCAGGATCTGCTGCGCCTCGGGGTGGGTCTCGTCATCGGAGGCCTCGACCTCGAGTTCGGCCCCCTCGGCGACGGTGCCCCGGACCCCCTCCTCGAAGTGCTCGCGGAAGTGCTCCGGGGTGATGTGCGAGAAGGCGCCCAGCCAGACGCGGACCCTGCTGACGCGTTCGGCGTTGTTGTCGGCGGCGACCTGTTCGATCTTGCGGAGCAGGTCGGCCATCAGGGAAAACTCGTGCATGCTCGCGTCTCCTTCTGTTCGTTGGTCCGGCATGGCGTTGTGCGGCCCGGGGGCGGCGGGGATCTCCCGTGCCGTCCGGTTCATTGTGCCATCTCGTCGAGGAGGGAGGTGACCAGGGTCGGGAGGGCGGCGGCCACGGCGGGGGAGAGCCGGTCGCCCTCTTCCAGGCTGGCCGGTTCGACGCCGTGGATGGTCAATCGGGGCGGCAGGGCATCGAGGGCGCGGGCCAGTTCCACGGCCTGGGCCAGGCCGATGCCGTGGGAGGAGTGGCTCGAGCGGTGGGGCAGGGGCTCGTGGCCGTCGAGCCTGTGCAGTGTCCCCGGTGCCTCTCCCGCAACCAGGGCGTCGATGAGCCAGACCCGGTCGTGGCCGCTCCAGAGCTCCATGAGTTCGGCCGGTTCGCCAGTGGCGGTGGCAACATCGACGGCGGGCGGTGCGGGATGTTCGGCCAGCGCCTCGCGCAGGGCGGCGACGGCGGCGGGCCCGACGCCGTCGTCACCCCGCCAGCGGTTGCCGAGGCCGATGACCAGCCCGCGGGCTTGGCCCTCGGCGGCGGGCCCGTGGGCCGCCGGGCTCAAATCAGCCGCGCTCCACAGTGAGGTCGAGGAAGTGGGTGGAGCAGGAGATGCACGGGTCATAGTTGCGGATGGCCTGCTCCAGGCGGTGGCGCAGCTGGTCGTCGTCCAGGTGGAGGTTGGGCTCGGCAAAGGCGCGCAGGTCGTCCTCGATGACGCGCTGGTTCACCGAGGTGGGCGCGACGATCTTGGCGTCGGTGATCAGGCCGTCGGCGTCGGTGGTGTAGCGGTGGTAGCAGATCCCGCGCGGCGCCTCGGTGGCCCCGTAGCCGGTGCCGGCGCGCGGCGCCACCGGTACCTCGTGGGCCTCCGGCTTGCGGTAGCGGTCCAGCAGCCGCAGGCACTCCTCGAAGGCGAAGACGACCTCCGCGCCGCGCACCAGCAGGCTCTGGAACGGGTTGCGGCAGACGGCCCCCAGTCCGGCGCGTTCGGCGGCGGCGGCGGCGCGCGGGGTCAGCTGCTCGCGGTTGATGGCGAAGCGCGCCAGCGGCCCCAGGTGCGCCGGCTTCTCGCCCGAGGTCATGCGCGACTGCAGGGCGGTGGAGTGGAACACGTGCTCCTCGTTGAGGAGGGTGTCGTACGCCTCCACCGGCGCGTCGATGCCGCTGCTGGAGACCAGCCGCCCCTCGGTGATGGCGTACTCGTCGGGGTGGTGCAGGGCGAGGAATTCGTAGTCGCGCTCGAAGTCCGGGAAGTGCAGGGTCGTCAGGTAGTCCAGCACCTCCTCCATGGCCCCGAGGGCCCACTCCAGCTCCGGCCGTAGTTCCTCCAGTTCATCCACGGTGGGCGCGCGGTAGAAGCCGCCGACCTTGACGTTCACCGGGTGGATCTCGCGGCCGCCGAGCACGGTCATGATCCGGTTGCCGATCTTCTTGATGTGCAGCCCCTTCTTCACCAGGTCCGGCTGGTCCTTGGCCAGCGTCACGGCATCGGGGTAGCCGAGGAAATCGGGCAGGTGGAGCATGAACAGGTGCAGGCCGTGGCTCTCGATCCACTCGCCGCAGTAGAGCATCCGCCGCAGGTCGCGCAGCATGCCCTCGACCCGGGCGCCGACGATGGACTCCATGGCGTTGCAGGCGCCCATCTGGTAGGCGATGGGGCAGATCCCGCAGATCCGCGCGGTGATGTCCGGCGCCTCGCGAAAGTCGCGGCCGCGCAGGAAGGCCTCGAAGAAGCGCGGCGGCTCGAAGATCGCCAGCTGGGCGGTCTCCACGTTGTCGCCCTTCGTGGTCAGGTGGAGGGAGCCCTCGCCCTCCACCCGGGCGAGATAGCCGACCTCGATGGTACGCGTCTCACTCATGGCGTTCGCTCTCTTCCAGGAAGGGTTCCGCGGTGGCGTTGAAGGTGCGATAGAAACGCACGATGTGGTCGCGGTCCATGCCGTGCTCGGCCAGCTGCGGGCTCAGCCCCGGCGGATTGGCGTTCTCCTTCGGCCCGTAGCAGCCGTAGCAACCGCGATTGTAGCGCGGGCAGATGGCGCCGCAGCCGGCATGGGTCACCGGTCCCAGGCAGGGGGTGCCGTGGGCGACCATGACGCAGACCGCCCCGGCGCGCTTGCACTCCTCGCAGACACTGGTGTCGGGGATCTGCGGCCGCCGGCCGGTGAGGTAGGCGGCCAGCACCTCCAGCAGCTGCGCCTTGTTGATCGGGCAGCCACGCAGCTCGTAGTCGACCGCGACATGGGCGGCGATGGGGTCGGAGGTGGCCAGGGTCTCGATCCAGTCGGGGCGCGCGTAGACCGTGCGGGTGAACTCGGCGACGTCGCTGAAGTTGCGCAGCGCCTGGATGCCGCCGGCGGTGGCGCAGGCGCCGATGGTGATCAGCGTCTTCGAGGTGCGCCGGATCTCGCGGATCCGTTCGGCGTCGTGGGGCGTGGTCACCGAGCCCTCGACGATGGAGAGGTCGTAGGGGCCATCGATCACCGTGCGGGTCGCCTCGGGGAAGTAGGCGATGGTGATGGCGTCGGCGACGGTGAGCAGCTCGTCCTCGCAGTCGAGCAGCGAGAGCTGGCAACCGTCGCAGGAGGCGAACTTCCAGACGGCGACGCTGGGCTTGTCGGCGGTGCGGGCCATGGCTACAGCTCCCGGACGCGAAAGGCGGGCTCGACCCGCGGATAGGGGAACACCGGGCCGTCCCGGCAGACGAAATCGGGGCCGAGCTGGCAGTGGCCGCAGAAGCCGACGGCGCAGTGCATGCTGCGCTCCATGGAGACGAAGATGTCATCCTCGGCCACCCCCCGGCGCAGCAGGGAGAGCACCGAGAAGTGCATCATCACCTCCGGGCCGCAGACCATGGCCACGGCGTTGCGGCCACCGAAGCCGCCGCGATCGATCAGGTGGGTGACCACGCCGACGTCGCCCTGCCAGGCGTCGGTGGCGCGGTCGACGGTGACCCGCACCTCGATCCCGGCGGCCTCCCACGCCGCCACCTCGTCGCGATAGATGGTATCGCCGGGGGAGCGGGCGCCGTAGCAGAGCAGCACCCGGCCAAAGGCCTCGCGCTCGGCCATCACCGCGTGCAGCACCGGCCGCAGCGGCGCCAGACCGATGCCGCCGGCCACCAGCACCAGGTCGCGACCGCGCGCCTCGGCCACCGGCCACGGGGTGCCGAACGGGCCGCGCACGCCGACGACATCGCCGGGGCCGAGCCCCTGCATCGCCCGAGTGACGCTGCCCACCGCGTGGATGGTGTGGATGGCGCCGCCGTCCTCGGGGATGCCGCTCAGGGAGATGGCCGACTCGCCGACCCCGAACAGATAGAGCATGTTGAACTGGCCCGGCTGCAGGGCCGGCGTCTCGCCCGCCTCCGGCCGCACGGTCCAGGTGAACACCTCGCCGCCGGCCAGCTCGCGCCGCGCCTCGGTGATCCGCCACGGCGCCGGAGCCATGGCCTCGTAGCCGACCCCGGCGGCCCCGTTCGATTCAGCCATGGAGACCTCCGTTGCCGGCACCGCCGGCGTAGATGTCGAGCCCCTGCAGCCGCGCCGCCTGCATGCGCTGGACGATCAGGGTGGTAAAGCGCTGATGGATGGCGTAGCCGAGCGCCGGGTCGCGCTCCATCTGCTGCAGCAGCACGCCAGCGTCGAAACGGATCACATGGGTGTCCGTGGCGGCGCGGGCGTCGTAGTGCCAGCGGTAGGGCAGCACCAGCCACGACCAGCCGAGGACATCGCCGGCGCCCAGGGTCAGGAAGGTCTCGCGGCCGCGCCCCGGTAGTTGGCTCTCCAGCGCCACCCGACCCGAGCGCAGCAGCATGAAGAAACCGGCGTGGTCGTGTTCGGCGAGGATCCGGGTCCCGGCGCGGTAGCCGCACAGGCTGGCGCAGGCGGCGAGCAGGGTGATGTGCTCGTCGGCCAGACCGTCGACGAACGGCTGCTCGGCGATCAGGGCGCGCAGATCCTTCAGCGTCTCGGCGGCAGCCCCGTCGTGTTCGCGGTCATCGGCCATGGCGACTCCTGTTCATGTGCTTCGCACTCGCTCGGGAACACTACCAACCCGACAATCGGATAATGGAACACGATGGCCGTTTCGCCAACCTTGCCTCTCCACTTCCCTAGGAAGTAATCAAGGACACGTCGTCCGGAGGCGGATTGTTCCGCAGGAAGTCCACCACTTCTCGGATGATCTGCTCGCCCGACTCGTCGCGGGCCTGGCATTTGTCCGCCCATTCGCGGCCCGGATGAACCACGTCCCACCGGGGACGCACACCCGCCCGACGCCCCTTTCCGGGATCGTGGTTTCCGAATCCGTCCAGAACGACGTTCCACAGCGGATTGAACTTGGCGATGAGAAGCGACTCCCCGAGGGGTATCCAGATATCGTCGACGATCAGATATCGGCAGTAGAAGTCGGCGAGTTCCAGGTTGTTAACAGCCTCGATACTTTTCCTGTGCTGATTCAACCGATTGTAAAGAACCGCTCCGGAACCGCCCGCCTCGCTGTCGACACCCTTGCGCGCGCCCTTGGGCACCGCCTTGCCAACATAGATGGGAGCCATGAACCGTCCCTCACTGTTCCGGGTGGCTATCTCGCCATATGCTTCAAAATCACCGACATAGTAAATCGCATAGATACCCGCGCCCTGGAACTTCTTGAGCTCCGTCATGGGCACCACCGGGCGACGGAGCATGGCCTGTCCCACGCTCTCGCCCAGGTGGCGTTTGTCGAGAGGATTGAACGGGAGGACGTTGTCATCCGTCATGCCTTGTTCCTTCCCCTCTCTCGATCGACCACGCAATCCCGGATTGCCGATTCGGCGAGTTGCTCCGCCACCGACGAGGCGACCCGTCGAGCCAGGGCCACGGGCACGGCGTTGCCGAGCTGGCGCATGGTCTCCGTCCACGACCCGTGGAACGCGAACCCATCGGGAAACGTCTGCAGGCGGGCGGACTCTCGCACGCTGAAGTAACGAACACTGCCATCATCGCGGACCATCATGTTCTCTCCGCCGGGAACGCCATGGTCACCGGCCTTGAGGGTCTTCGCGGGCAGGTCGAGCGGGCTGCCGGTGTGACCGGGGTAAACGCGCGCGCCGTCCTGGAAGTTGTGGTTCATGAATCCGTGCGGCTCGCGAGTGCGGGGATCGGGAACATCCCACAGGGCATCGCGCACCGTGCGCCACGGCTTCTCGTCGGTCGGGATAAGCTCCGAGGCGAGGCGGGCAACCCGCTTTTCCAGCCGTTCCGGGATGGCGGGCCTGTCCCGCTTCGCGATCCGGTGCCGCTCCCAGTACTCTCCGGTGACCCACTGCGATCGCAGCAAGGCATCAAAACTGTGCGTTGGTCGGGGGAAAGACCACTCGACTCCGAGATCGGCGCGGAAGCCCACCATGAACACCCGCTCCCTCTTCTGGGGAACCCCGTAGTCAGCCGCGTTCACCAGTGTGGGGATGACATTGTAGGTCAACCCCGAGGCATGCGAGCCGCCCGATGTCTTGACCTCCTGCAGGCGCTTGAGGTGATCCGGCCACGTCTCGTTGGCGCGCCGCGTAACCTCGGGAAACTCGAGCTGGAGCAGTATGTACTGAAAGTAATTGGCGAAACTGGCGCGGGTCAGGCCCTTCACATTCTCGACGATGAAAGCTCGCGGAGTCAGGCGCCGCACAATATCCACCGTCGCCGGGAACATGTCACGCTTGTCCCCAAAGGCCTTGTGGCGCCCACCCATGGAAAACGGCTGGCAGGGCGGTCCACCGGCGACGAGTGCGACGTCACCCGATACGGAGCCCCAGTCGAACTCGCGCACGTCGCCACTCCACAGTGGCCAATCACGCACCAGGGGGTAGTCGCGCCCTTGGTTCTCGCGAATGGTGTCGCACGCCCATTTGTCCCGCTCCACGACCGCCAAAGGCTCGAAACCGGCCAGGGAAAGCCCCATGCCCAGTCCACCCGCGCCCGCGAACAGCTCAACCGCCTTCAACATCTTGCTTTCCTGTTTCATGTTCCAGAAATCCCTTTATCTTTTCAGTGGTTCCATCCAGGTCGGACAGCTCGCACTCCCAGATGACGAGCACTCGCCAACCCAGCGCCCTCAGCCGCTCAATGTTCTCCTCGTCGCGGCGCCGGTTGCCCTCCAGCTTCGCCTCCCAGAACGCCACCCGGGACTTGGGTAGCCGCGCGTGCGGACACCCCCGGTGCCGATGCCAGAAGCAGCCGTGTACAAATATTACCGCCCTGCGGGAGGGGAACACCAGATCGGGGCAACCCGGCAGGTCCCCGCGATGAAGCCGGTAGCGGTAACCCATCCCATGGACAAGGCGTCGGACAAACATCTCGGGTTTGGTGTCCTTCGAGCGGACACGAGACATTTGTTCACTTCGCTCTTGAGACGACAACGCACCCTTCAAGACTAGTGGCTACTTGGGTTATCTAAACCTATCCGGCGCGTGCAAATGATTCATCCACACGATTCCGTATCCGGCTCGCCCAGCGCCGCCACCTCCTCGGTGATGTCGATGCCCACCGGGCACCAGGTGATGCAGCGACCGCAACCGGTACAGCCGGAATGGCCGAACTGGTCGTGCCAGTCGGCCAGCTTGTGGGTGAGCCACTGGCGGTAGCGCGAGGCCACCGTCCCGTGGTGGGGGCCGCCGACCATGTAGGAGTGCTCGGCCTCGAAGCAGGATCCCCAGGTGCGCACCCGGCTGGCGGTGCCCCCCTCCAGCTCGGCGACGTCCTCGACATCGGAGCAGAAGCAGGTGGGGCAGACCAGGGTGCAGTTGGCGCAGGAGAGACAGCGCTCGGCGACCACATCCCAGTGGGGATGCTCCCGCGCGCCCTGCAGTGTCCGCCGGGCGCCGGCCGGCAGGGTGCGCCCCATGCGCCGGGGCGCCTCCCGCCACTGCTCGGTCACCGCCGCCTGTTCGTCCGCCTCGGCCGGGCGCGTCTCCAGCCGGGCCAGTACCGCCTCACCGGCGGGGGTCCCGGCCTCGACGGCGAACAGATGGCGTTGATCGTCGAGGATCTCGGTGAGGGCCAGATCGAATCCGCCGCCGGCCACCGGCCCGCCGCCGGCACTGGCGCAGAAGCAGGTCCCGCCGGGCTCGGCACAGTCCACCGTCACGATGAAGACCGCCTCGCGGCGGGCGGCGTAGCCCCGATCCACCACCGCCTGTTCGGTGAACACGGTGTCCTGGATGGTGATGGCGGCCAGCTCGCAGGCGCGGACTCCGAGGAAGGCGCGCGGTACCGGCGGCGAGCCCGCCGGCTCGCTGGTGAAGCTGCCGTCCGCCTGCCGATGGACGTGGAACAGGGTCTCGCGCGGCGGGAACAGGTACTTCTTCCAGCTTTGCGGGCCGACCACGTAGCCGAAGCGGGCGGCGTCGTCACGCTGTTTCAGCCGGTAGTGGCCCGGCGCCTGCTCGTCGGTCCAGCCGATGGGCAGATCGGCGGCGCTCTGCAGACGGTCGTGGACGATGGCGCCATCGCTCGGGGTCGGGCCCACCACTTCGTACCCCTCGTCCTGGAGGACGGCCACCAGCCGCTCCAGCTCTTCGGGGACCATGACCCGCTGCGGCAGGGCGCGCGGTGTGGCGGGCGAATCTGCGGACATTCCGGGCTCCCGTTTCCCTGACAGGTTTCAGTATTGGACGCGCCACCCACGGCGTCAACGGATCGCCGCGCGGTGGTCACTCCGGGCGCCGGTAGCGGCTCTCCACGCGATCGCCGCCCCCCTCACGGAGCACCGAGCGTTCCACCCGGCTCCCGGCGCCGTACAGCGTCATCCGCTGGATGCGCTGGCGGGCCCCACCGGCCCGTGGCGTCAGGATCCAGCGCCACGCCTCGCGGTCCCCCTCCAGGCGCATGCGGAATGTCTCCTCCATGGCCTCCGCATCGGCCCGGCCATGGAGGGCCCGCATCAGCAGAATGATGGCATCGACACCGGCATCGTCGCCGTACTGGAAGGTATGCCGCACCTCGCCACCCTCCTCCAGGGTGACCGAATCGCCCTCGATGATCAGGCGCTCGGAGCGCGGCCGCTTCAGCTCCCGAATGAAGGTATCCGGCGGTTCGAAGGACAGCACCCCCTCGCCGCGCACCCGCGTCTGCATCAGCTCCACATCGCGGATCTCCTCGAACACCAGCTCCTCCGGCGCCTCCGCCGCCAATGCCTCCAGCAGGTCGGCGGTCGACCAGGCCAGCGCCACGGCGGGGGTCAGCAGGAGGAACAGTCCTGCGGCCGCCGGCCCCGGACCGGCTCGCCGTCCGTCGCCCGTTCGTCTCCCGTACATCCCGTGCCGCCTCCGTCTCAGAACGCCATCGCCTCGTGGACCAGCTCGTCCAGCAGCTCTTCCACCGCTTGCAGGGCGGCGTCCGACGCCTCGTCCTCGAGCCGGGGCGGCCGCCGATAGGCGAGATAGACCTGGCCCGGCTCCTCCGCCACGGTGTAGACCGCGATGATGTAGGGGCAGAAGACGATGTTGTGGATATCCGCCTCCATGGTCGCCCGGGAGATGCTGGCGCTG
Organism: uncultured Ectothiorhodospiraceae bacterium; assembly: GCA_964525685.1. Classification (GTDB taxonomy): domain Bacteria; phylum Pseudomonadota; class Gammaproteobacteria; order Thiohalospirales; family Thiohalospiraceae; genus Thiohalospira. Next base: position 39,505 of record CAZGJO010000001.1, read on the forward strand.
CAGAACTCCAGCGCCCGGCCGTCCTCGTAGACGGCTTCGCCACCGACATCGTCGGCGGTGCGGGCGAGCATGTCGGCGATGTGGGCGGTGTTGTTGATCACCATGCCGCGTCCGGTGATGGCCATCTCCACCGCCTCCAGGGCGAACTCGAAGTCCTCCGCGTACTGGTAGACCACCATGTGGTCGGTCTTCTTCACCGGTTCCGGTGCCGCGACGGCCCCGCCGCCGAACAGCAGTCCGGCGGTGGCCAGCAGCACGGTGGCCGTGCGCCAGATGGTTGTCATCATCCTGCTCCTCCTGGTTGTTGTCCCTCGGAATGGTAGCACTGCGCGCGCCCCGTCGGCAGACGCTTTCAGCGCGCCAGCCGATGGTGGCGCAGCAGCGCGGTATCGGCGAGCACGTCCGCCAGGGGGCCGTCGCGGGCCACCCGGCCGTCATCGCCCAGGACCACGGCGCGCGTCCCCAGCGCCGGCGCCCGGTGGAGGTCATGGGTCGCGGTGATCGTGGTCAGTTGCGGGCGCGCCGCCAGGTGGTCGAGGAGCCAGCCGACGGTCATCGGATCGAGGTTGGTGGTGGGTTCATCCAGCAGCAGCAGGCGCGGCTCCATGACCAGCACGGTGGCCAGCGCCAGCCGCTGCTTCTCGCCGCCACTGAGCTGCCAGGGGGGACGGTCCAGCCGGTGGTCGAGCCCCAGTTCAGCGGCCAGCGCCTCGGAACGGGCCAGCGCGCCCGCCTCGTCCTCGCCGGTCTGCCGGGGCCCGTGGGCGATCTCCTCACGAACGGTGGCATTGAACAGCATCGCCTCCGGCTCCTGAAACAGCAGCGCCACCTCCCGGCGAAAGCGACGCAGCCAGGCGCGCTCGCGCATACGGCGCGGTGTCAGCTCGGTGCCGGCGTAGACGACCCGCCCGGCGGTGGGCGAATGGAGACCGCAGACCAGTTTCAGCAGGGTACTCTTGCCGCAGCCGTTGGCCCCCAGCAGCACCAGCCGCTCCCCCGTGGCCACCGACAGATCGATGTCCGCCAGGGCGGTCTCCGTCTCCGGCTTCCCGCCGGGCTCCGGCGCGTAGCGACAGGTCACGCCCGCCAGGCTCAACCGGAGTGGCTCGGGGGCATCCGGTGGTGTACTCACCGCCCCCTCTCCCGTCGCGCATCCGGCTCGGGCCGGTCGTCGAACGCCCCCCGGGCGCGCATCGCCTCGGTCACTTGCCGGGAGCGGGCCTCCGCCCGGCGCCACAGGGCCGCGCCGCGGGCCCCGGCCGCGCGCAGACGGTCACCGCGTCCGGCGGCGGGCGTGCGGCTGCGCCACGCCGCATCGAATTCGGCCATCAGGCGGCTGAAGGTCCGGATCTGCCCCTGGGTCAGGACCACCAGGTAGTGCAGGGCCGGCCAGCCGGCGGTGGCACGCGCCAGGTCCAGCCGCCGCACCAGCCACAGGGTCAGCAGCGTCAACAGGGCGACGCGCAGGTTCAGCCGCCCGAGCACCATCGCCCAGGGATCGCCGTGCCATTCGGCCAGCACCACATAGCCGAGGCCCACGGATCCATTCAGCAGCAGCAGCACGCCGCCGATACGCCACAGCAGGGCGACCCCGGCGCGCGCTTCGGCCAGCAGCACCACCCCGACGAGGCCGGCCAGCATCCCGGCCAGCCACAACGGATCCTGGATATACGTGATCCCGACCACCGCCAGGAGCCAGGCCACCAGGGTCGCACGCATCCGCCACACCGGGAGGCGCGCGCCGATGGGTTGCCGGGGTGCGTGCTCACTCACGGGGCACCTCCCGACCGGTCGGTCCTGAGCCGGTGGCATCAGGGTCGGCTGTGTCGGGGCCATCCGTGTCGGGGCCGGCGGCGTCGAGCCCGGCCGCCTCGGCCGCGGCCACCCCGCCCCAGCCGTGCCAGGCCAGCTGCCGCAGGACGATCCAGGTCACCACCCCCTCGCCGAGCCCGATGATCAGGTGGGGCAGGACCAGCGCCGGGAGGGTTATCGTCATCGGGAAGGGAAAGAACAGCGGCGCCCCGTCGGCATCCCGGGCCAGCACGGGCTGCAGCCCGAGGACCCCCGCCAGCACCGCGGCGGCGGCGACGATCCCGCCCACGGTGGCGATGATCACCGGCGCGCCCGGCACCGGCGGCGCGCCCGCACGGCGCCGGTGCCGGGCGCCCAGCAGGCGCCACAGGCTCAGGGTCACGGCCGCCCCCACCCCGCCCATGGCCAGCGCGTTCACCGGTAGCGCCGTGATGCCACCGGTCCCCAGCAGCAGGGTCTGCAGCAGCAGGACGGCACTGTAGGCGAGAAAGGCGGTCCACCAGCCGAACAGCAGGGCCAGCAGCGGCACACCGACGAGATGGGCCGAACTCCCGCCCGGCAGCGGGATCATCAGGGTCGTCAGCACGAAGGCGGCGGCGGTGACCACCGCCAGCCGCGGGATCAGCGCCTCGTCCAGTTCCGCCGCCACCCGCCGGATGGCCACGAACCACAGCGGCAGGGCCACGGCCAGGGCCGGGAGGTAGGTGTTCGGCGCGAGAAGTCCGTCGGGGATGTGCATGCCGTTCAGCGGCCCGCGCGCCACTGTCGCCAGGCGTACCAGAGGGCGGCGATGCCGAACAGATAGCCGATCCCGGCGATCACCCGCCCCCCGTGGCCGTGATGGCTGTGGCCGGCCACCTCCGCGTCACCGACCCAGCCGCTGTCGTCGACATCCGCCGTCAGTTCGAGCCCGTGGCCGTCGGTGAGCGTCGCACTGATGCGCCACTCGCCCGGACGGTCCGGATAGAAGAGGATCCGGCCGCTCTCGTCGGCCCGCCCCTCCTGATAGACGGTATCGCTCTCCGGCGGATAGATGGTGTAGGCGGCATGGGCCGGCTCCACGCCGTGCTCGCCCCCGATCTCCAGCGCCACCGCTTCCAGCGGGACGATGCTGTAGTGGAGGCTGTGGCCGGCCGCGCCCAGCGGCCAGACCATGAGTCCCAGGCAGAACACGACCACGGCGGTGGGCAAACGGCGCATCGGCTTTCTCCTTGATCCGGTTGCCGGCGAGGATAACAAAGTCCGAGGCCACGGCGGTGGAAGAACAGCGCGCCTCGTGAGCGCTGCTAGTCTTGGGACAGGCCTTGGAACGGGAGGTATGTCATGACACGCAGTGAACGGAAGATATCGGGGCCGGCGGCCGCGCTGCTGGCGGCGCTGATGCTGCTGGCCGTACCGGCGGCGGCGGACAAGCCGGGGGACGACGCGGCGCTGGCCGGGATCGAGGAGGGGCGGATCATCTGGGATGTCACCCAGGGTGATCCGGCGCTGCTCGCCGGCCGACTGGCGGTGATCGAGGAGACCTGGGACGACATGGTCCGCCAGGACGTGGAGCCGCGCATGGTGTTCGCCTTTCGCGGTGGCGCCGCCCGGGTCATCGCCCGCGACATCGACGCCCACTTCGATCTGGCCGATCACGACGCGGTGGCCGAGGTCCATGAGCGGTTGAATGACTTCCTCGAACGCCCCGGGGTGGTGATGGAGGCGTGCGACATCGCCACCCGCCGCTTCGACCTCGGCGCCGACGACCTGCTGCCCGGGATCGACCTGGTGGGCAACACCTTCCTGTCGTTGATGGGCTACAGCCGTCAGGGTTACGTCGCCATCCCCATCAACTGAGCGGTGTCGCCCACCGGCGCCGTGTGCTCCAGGAATGCGGCCGCCATGGCACGTCGGTCATGTTCCTCGGCGGCGCGCCGGCAATCATGACGCGAGAGCCACAACGCCTGCCATGCGGCCACCTCGAGATTCTCGTCCAGACGCCCGGTGAGGCCGTCGCGGACCACATCCACCGGTCCGGTCACCGGATAGGCGGCCACCGGCGTGCCGCAGGCCATCGCCTCCAGCATCACCACGCCGAAGGTGTCGGTGCGCGATGGGAAGACGAACACGTCGGCGCTGGCGTACCAGCGCGCCAGGTCGCGGCCGCGCCGGTAGCCGGGGAACAGCGCCTCGGGGTAGTCGCGCTGCAGCCGCGCGCGGTCGGGGCCATCGCCCACCGCCACCCGCAACCCCGGCCACGGCATATCGAGGAAGGCCTCGACATTCTTCTCCGCCGCCAGCCGGCCGACGTAGAGCGCCACCGGGCCCTCCACCCCCGCCAGCTCGGACAGCGGCGCCTCGCGGGCGGCGTCGGGGGAGAACACCGTGGTGTCGACCCCGCGCCCCCAGACCACCGGGCTGCGGAAACCTCGCCCCTCCAGCTCCCGCGCCATGCCGGCGGTGGGCACCAGCACCGCCTGGCTGCTCTCATGGAAGCGGCGCAGCACCTCGTAGCCCCAGCTCAGGGGGATGAACGGCAGCCGCGCCTGGATGTATTCCGGGAAGCGGGTGTGGAACGAGGTGGTGTGGTTCCAGCCGCGCCGGCGCAAGAAGGCCATGGCGGCCCGCCCCAGCGGCCCCTCGGTGACCACGTGAACG
>CAZGJO010000002.1:0-31051 GCA_964525685.1 uncultured Ectothiorhodospiraceae bacterium
AAAAAAAGGCCCGCCGAAGCGGGCTACACGCGCCGTCATTGCACAGGGTATCCGCGAGGAGCAAAAAAAGACCCTGCGCACCCGCCGACTGGCGGCGGCGGGGCGGCTTCCGCCGGGCTGAACGGAAGGGGTCGGACGCCCCGATGGGAGAAGGGGCGCCCCAGCGGCTGAAAGTGTCGTCAGAAGTTGTACATCATGCCGAAACTGATGACGGTGGAATCGGGGCCGGCCGAATCATCTCCCCAGCCTTCACCGGCGGAGCCATCCCCCTTGCCTGCCTGGTGGACCCCGCCACCCCAGTCATCGCTGGTCGCGAAGGCGGCATAGCCCACCACGCCATCGGCGAAGGCGTGGTCGTAGCCCACCGAACTGACACTCCAGTCATCCCGCATCTGGTGCTGGAGCTTGAGGGTGCCCTGTTCGCTGACGTTGTAGGTCCCCCCCACGACGATGTTGTCGTCGTCGATGGTCTCGCTGTATGCGGTATAGGAGACGCCGACCTCGCCCTGGCCGTAATCCATCTTGAAGCTGGCGGCCGTGATGTCATCGTCGACGACGTCCTCGGTGGCAAAGTGGGTCACGGCGATGTTCATGCCACCGGCACTGTAGGCAGCGCGACCACCGAATCCGGCGTCATCACCATAGTGCCCTTCGGGCAGCAGGGTCGCGCTGACGTTGAGCTCCTCGGTGATGTCGGTGCCGTACCACAGGGCCATGTCGCGCCCACCGATATTCGCGGTCTGCCCACCCGCGGCGTCCCCCACCTGGTCGGCGAAGAAGTTCACGTCGTAGGCGTACTGATTGCCCGCCGGCAGATGACCCACCAGGAGCTTGCCGAAATCACCGTCGAGACCGACATACGCATCGCGCGTGGCGGTCCAGTCACCACCAATGGCGACAGAACTCTCCACATGGCCCAGCAGGGTCAGCCCACCGTCCACGGTCTGCGAGCCGGTAAAGCCGAACCGCGAACTGTTATTGCTCAGGTAGGTCCCGTCCTCGATGCCATCGTTGTCGGCATCGCTGTAGTGGTCCACCGACAGATGGATCCGGCCGTACCACTCGGCGTCGCCGGCATGGGCTGCAAAGGGGGCGATCATGGCCACGGCGGCGCCGGCGGCGATCAGTTTCATGCGCATTGGTTGGACTCCTTCATCTTCTCGTGCTTGCGGGGCGTCGCCGTCGCACCGCCCGCAAGCGCTGCGACACCACTCTCCGGCCAGGCGCCGACCCCGTTCGATTGTTGTCGTACGGCCACCACGGCGGGTGGTCCCCAAGCCACCTGCAAGAGGGGGGCCAACTCGGCCCCTGTCCGCGCCACCCCCCTGTACACCGGGGGTTTGCGGGCTCCGGCGGCGCTGCGCGATGGGCCCCGGGACCGCCCGCCGTGTTACGACGGGGTAACAGACGGGCCCGGCAAAGCCCTTTCAGGTAACACATCCACCCCCGCGACCGCGCTGTTACCCCCGTTTCTCGTCTGGCCTGTGGATTGCAGCATGGACCGCTTTCGGCGCCCGGGAGAAACAACCATGGACATGCAGCCCCCCGCTCACCAGCTCCGCGTCAAGAGCGATGCCAGCGGATGCCTCTGGTATGAAGCCGATCCCGCGACAGAGCAGCCCACCTCGCCCATGGAATACCTGGCCCTGGCCCTGGGCGGCTGCCTGCTCTTCTTCTCACGCCGCTACTTCAACCGCCGCTCGATCACGACCGATCCCGGGATCGTGGTCTGCTGGCAAGTGGACACTCACGGCCTGCACATTACCGCCATGCAGGTCACCCTGACCCCACCGGTTCCTCTCACCGCGGAGGAAGAGGCCGTTCTGCGCCGCATGCTCGATCAATGCCCCATCCATCGGGCGCTGGCTGCGACCCCCGTGACGATGTACATTGAGGAAGGGGATGGAGGAGACCACAAAACACTATGACCCCCAGCCTGCCGGCCAAACGCTGTCTCCGGAACCGCGCCCGGCGCGGTGCGCTGGTGATCGCCGGTCTGATGTTCGCCCTGTGGACCACGATGCCCACTGCGGAGGAGAGTGCTCCGCCACTGCGCCTCGGCCTGACCCCGGTGATCCTCGACGATCGCCTGACCTACATCGCCCGCCTGCGGGATTACCTGCGCCGGGAACTGGAACGTCCGGTGGAACTGGTTCAGCGCAGTAGCTACGGCGAGATCATGGAGAAGCTGGAAAACGAGGAGCTGGACGCCGCCTGGATCTGTGGCTACCCCTATGTGAAACACCGCGAACAACTGGATCTGGTGGCGGTCCCCCGCTACCAGAGCGAACCGCTCTACCGCTCCTATCTCATTGCCGGCTCCGACAACACGGCCATAACGGGCTGGGACGATCTCGAGGGCCGCGTCTTCGCCTTTTCCGATCCCGACTCCAATTCCGGCTACCTCTACCCGCGCCACGCCCTGGCCGAGCAGGGGCATGACGCCGCCGATTTTCTCGGGCGCACCTTCTTCACGGGCTCTCATCAGGCCGTCGTGGAGGCCGTGGCCGCCGGTCTGGCAGAGGCCGGCGCGGTCGACAGCTACGTCTGGGAAACGCTGCGTACGAAGAAACCGGAACTGGTGGAACGGACACGCGTCGTCGAACGCTCCCGCACCTTCGGCTTCCCGCCCGTTGCAGCCGGACCCACCCTCTCCACTGACGGACAGGACCGACTGCGGGAGAGCCTGATGGGCATGGCCCTCACCGACGAAGGCCGGAAACTCCTGGATGCCCTCAATCTGGACGACTTTGTGGAACCGGACCCCGGACTCTACGATGACATCGACCAGATGATGCGCCAGCTCGACGAACGACCATGATCCGTACCCTGAGCTACCGCTACCGTGTTCCTCTGAGCCTTGCCGGCGTCATCCTGCTGACCGCCTCGGTGCTCGGCAGCGTCCACTACTATCAGCAGGCGACCAGCTTCCACGAGGATCTGCTGGTCAAGGCGACCACCAACCGCGACAATCTGGCGCCAACGCTGGTGCCGGCCATTCGCCACAACGATGTCTGGCAGGCCTATCGCAGCCTGGAGGCGGCCGCCAGTTCCGGCGCCCCGCCTCACCCGACCATCATCCTGGTGGATCGCCATGGTGCCATCTTCGCCTCGTCGCAACCCGACGACTATCAGGTGGGGGTGCCGCTGGAGCCGGCCACAGGCTACCTGTCCCGCCTTTCCGGCGCGCTGGAAGCGGAGGCCTTCGAGCGCATACTGGAGGGTGTGGTGCCACAGCACCGCGCCGTCATCGCGCCACTGGAGGGAACGGATGCCGTGGCCGGCCACCTGCTCTTTCTGTACGACAACAGCCACTTCAACGAGCGGGTCACCGAGAGCGCCTGGCGCACCTTCACCTCCACGGCCGCCGTGCTTGCCCTGATTCTGCCCATCGGCTGGGTCTGGGGGCGCCGCATTGCCGAACCGCTGACGCGGCTCTCCGACTGCATGACCCGCGTGGGCCACGAGGGACCCGACAGCCTGGACTGCACCCTGGAACAGCGCAACGACGAGATCGGTGAACTCACCCAGCGTTTCCAGGAGATGGTCCACGACCTGCGGGAAAAAGCGGAGCTGGAGCGCGACATGGTCGCTTCGGAACGGCTGGCGGCGGTGGGTCGACTGGCTGCCGGTATCGCCCACGAGATCAACAACCCGCTGGGCGGCATGCTGATGACCCTCGACACCCTGAAGACCCGTGATGAACTGGATCCCAGGGCGCGTCAGTCGGTGGACCTGCTCGAACGCGGCCTGCGTCAGATCCAGGAGACGGTCGCCGCCCTGCTGTTCGAGGCCCGCCGCAGCAGCCGCCACCTGACCCCGGACGACATCGAGGACGTCCGCCGCCTGATGAGCGGGCAGCTGCAGGAGGGGCGCATCTGTCTGCGCTGGCGCAACGCGCTGACCGACGCCCACCACCTGCCGCTGCCGGCCACCCTCACCCGCCAGGTGCTGATCAACATCCTGCTCAACGCCATCGAGGCGACTCCCATCGGTGGGCTGGTGCAGGCCGATTTCGACTGTCGCGACCACCACCTCCGGGCCCGGATCAGCAACGAGGGCGAACCGATGCCGGCCGAGGTACGCGACACCCTGTTCGCTCCGCTACACAGCCAGAAGCCGCACGGGCGCGGTCTCGGTCTCTGGGTCACCCGGCAATTGGTGAACCAGATGAACGGCCATATCGAGGTCAGCAGCGACGAGGCCTTCACCACCTTCCAGATCACCCTGCCACTGTCGGAGGACGACCATGCCTGACACCAGTCCCGCCATCGGCCTGGTCGAAGACGACCCGATCATGGGTGAATCCCTGGTCGAGCGCCTCGAATACGAGGGCTACACCGTCCATTGGCTGAAATCGGGCGCCGAGGGACTGAACGCCGCCCGGCAACAGGACTTCGGCCTGATGATCCTCGACTACCGGCTGCCCGACATGGACGGCAACACGCTCTACCGCCAGCTGCGCGAGGAGCACGGCGGTGCGACGCCGACGGTGATTGTCCTCACCGGTCACGGCACCATCGACAACGCCGTGGAGCTGCTCAAGGCCGGCGTCGCCGATTATCTGGCCAAACCGGTGGACGTCAACGCCTTCATCGATCGGGTCCACCAGCTCGCGCGCACCGTGCCGCCGACCCCGCGTACCGGTGGCCCACGCCTCGGTGTCTCCGCTGCCATGCAGCGGCTGGAGCGCCAGGTCGGCCGGGTCGCCGCCCACGGCGAGACCTGTGTGCTGATCCAGGGCGAATCGGGGGCCGGCAAGGAGGAGGTTGCCCGGCTGCTGCACCACAGCCAGAGCGCCGACGGCCCCTTCGTCGCGGTCAACTGCGCCGCCATCCCGGAGAACCTGATCGAATCGGAGCTGTTCGGCCACGAGCGCGGCGCCTTCACCGGCGCCACTGGGCGTCGCACCGGCCATTTCGAGGCGGCCACCAACGGTACCCTGTTCCTCGACGAGATCGGCGACATGCCGTTGCAGACCCAGGTCAAGCTGCTCCGGGTCCTCCAGGAGCGGACCTTCCAGCGCCTCGGCGGCAACCAACCGATCACCCTGAACGCCCGGGTGGTCTGCGCCACCCACCGCGACCTCGGCGCCATGGTGGCCGCCGGCGAGTTCCGAGAGGACCTCTACTACCGGATCAACGTCATCCCGCTGCACGTGCCGCCGCTCCGCGAGCGCCCCGAGGACATCCTCTGGCTGGCCGAGCGCTTTATCGAGGAATTGCGCGAGGAGCTGCAGCGGCCGGCCATCGAACTCACGGCCTCGGCGCGCGAGCGGCTGCTCGATCACCCGTGGGCCGGCAACGTCCGCGAGCTGCACCACGCCCTGCGCCGCGCCGTGGTCTTCCTCGACGGTGATCGCATCCAGCCGGAGGATCTGCCCCTCGGCAACAACGCTGTCGGCGGCGACAACGATACCGGCCCGCTGGCGCTGAAGGACTACCTTGAAGAACGCGAGGCGGCCTTCATTCGTGCCCGCCTGGCCGAGAACGACGGCGCCGTCGGCACCACCGCCAATTCCCTCGGCATCAGCCGCAAGGCATTGTGGGAGAAGATGAAACGGCTGGGCGTCAAGGCGCCGGACTGAGATTCGGCGCCACGACAGGGGGGTCGCTCAGCCCTCGAACTCCAGGTAGACCCGATTGATGTTGCGCGGGTGCCAGTCGTCGAAGTGCTCCAGCTCCCTGAACGCCTCCGGCTCGCGGTAGCGCTCCATCACCTCCTCCATCGGCACCCAGTCGCGCGCATCGGCGGCAACACCGTCGACCAGCAGGTCGAGGTAGTCGCCGGTGGCAGCCCGCGCCCCGGCCTGATCGGTCACTTGGCCGTGGCCGGGGACGATGATCGCCGGATCGTAGGCCGCCATCACCGCGTTGAAGGCGTCGCGCTTGCTCTCGACATCGGTCCACGGATGGATGCCGAGCAGGCGGTCGACATAGACCAGGTCGCCGGAGAACAGCACCTGGCGCTCCGGCAGCCAGACCACGGCGTCACCGGGGAAGTGGCTGTCGCCAAAATAGCGCAGTTCAACGCTCTGCCCGCCGATGTCGAGCTCGTACGCATCGTCGGCCACCGGGTCCTCGGCGGTCAGCGGCCGGATCCGCTCGATCTCGTCCGACGGCAGGGCGCCGCTCAACCGCTCCAGATGGTTGTCGATGAAGCCTTCTTGGGTCTCGGCGGTGCGCTCCAGGGCAATGATCTCGACCCCCTGCTCGGCGAAATGGCTGTTGCCGAGCCAGCGGTGGTCCTGGCTGCCGGTGTTCATCACCCAGCGGATCGGCCGGTCGGTGACCCGGGCCACCGCCTCCTCGATGACCCGGGCCCCGGCCGGTGACGCCCCGGCGTCGATGACCAGCACGCCGTCGTCACCGACCACGATGCCGTAATTGGCGTTGAGCGCCAGGTTCTCGGCGCTGCGGGCATCGATGCTGCCGATCAGGGCGTAGACCCCCTCGTCCACCCGCTCCAGCTGCAGCGGGCCGACCTCGGTGGGCAGGTCGTCGGCATCCGGGGTGGCACAGGCGATCAGCGCCAGCAGGCTCAGCAGCAGCGGGAAGATGGCCATGTGCAGGGTCGGGGTTCGTTTCATGGTTCGGTCCACGGTTTGTGCCATGGTTCGGATGGTACACCTTCACAAAGGCGAACGCAGCACGTTCGTCGTGCCCGATCGTGCCCACGGGGGAACAAGTGCGGCGAGATGGCGTCCATGGGGCATGGGCGAACGGAACCCTGGCACGGGGTGTCCGGAACGCTCTATAGTGTCGCTCGGATGGACGCATTCCCCTCAACCGAACGGAACGGCCTGTGAACACCACGACAGCGGACATCAACGCGCAGCTGGGCACCGACGGCGGTCTGGACATCAGCCACATGGCCGATCTGATGATGCTGGCGCTGGACCAGACCTTCATCGGGATCGTCATCACCGACGCCGATCTGGACAACGGCCCGCGCATCATCTGGGCCAACCGCCGCTTTCGCGAGATGACCGGCTACAGTCTCCGGGAACTCCAGGGGGCCAGCCCGAACATGCTCCAGGGGCCCCTGACCAGCCCGACGGTCCTGCGGGAACTGGGCGAGACCCTCCGACGTGGCGAGGTCTTCGAAGGCGAGACCGTGAACTACCGCAAGGACGGCAGCGCCTATGATGTCGAATGGACCATCTCGCCGGTCATCGACGAGAACGGCGAAGCCGCCTGGTTCGTCTCCTTTCAGCGTGAAACCACCCAGCAGCGCCTTGATCGCCGGCAGCGGCTGCTGCAATCCACCGCCCTGGAGCAGACCGCCGACAGCGTCCTCATTACCGATCCCGAGGGGATCATCCAGTACGTCAACAACGCCTTCGAGGTCCATACCGGCTACAGTCGCGATGAGGCCCTGGGTGCCCGGCCGAATCTGGTCCGCTCCGGGCACCACGACGAGGCCTTCTACCGTGACCTGTGGACCACCATCAAGGAGGGGCGCGCCTTCCGGGCCACCTTCACCAACCGCAAGAAGGATGGCGAGCTCTACTACGAGGAGAAGACCATCACCCCGGTCCACGGCGAGGACGGCGCCATCATCAGCTTTGTCTCCACCGGCAAGGACGTCACCGAGCGGGTGGAGATGGAGCAGCAGCTCGAACGGCTGGCGGTGACCGACAGCCTCACGGGCCTGCCCAACCGGCTGCGCTTCGAGCAGCTGCTGGAGAGCGAGGTGGAACGTAGCGAGCGCTACGGGAACCCGTTGGCGCTGATCATGCTCGATATCGACCATTTCAAGTCGATCAACGACATCCACGGCCACGATGTCGGTGACGAGATCCTCTGTGCCTTCGCCGACGAAGTCGGCGGTCACATACGTCAGAGCGATGCGCTGGCGCGCTGGGGCGGCGAGGAGTTCATGCTGCTGGCCCCGGAAACCGACCACGCCGATGCCCTGGCGCTGGCGGAGAAGGTCCGCCAGCGGCTCGAGGCGAAGACCTTCCGTATCGACGAGCCCGTCACCGCGAGCTTCGGGGTCGCCGTTCTCCATCCCGGCGAGAAGCCGAAACAGCTGGTCAAGCGGGCCGACATGGCGCTCTACCGGGCCAAGGAGCTGGGGCGCAACCAGGTGGTCTCGGCGGAGGACTAGCGAACGCGGACGGCCACCCCGTCACTGATCCGGTCCCCCGGATAGGCGACCACGCGTTCCCCCGCCTCGACGCCGGCATCGACGTGTGCCGCCATGCCACTGCGCGCACCGACGTCGACCCGGCGCACGCTCCCCTCCAGGGTTTCGTCCCCGCTCCAGCGCTCGATGAGTACCCGCATCCCGGGCCGCACCCTGATCGCGTCCATGGAGAGCAGATCCACCTGCACCTCAAGGCTGTCCATGTCGCCGATGTCGAGCACGGGCTCGCCGGCGCTCACGGGTCCCTCGCTCTCGCGGTGTCGCTCGATCACGGTGCCGGCAATGGGGGCCGACACCCCGAGAGGCCGCACCTCGTCAGCGGCACGTGCCCCGTTCGACCTCGGCGACCTCCACCGGAACCGGAGCGGGGCGTAGAAGCCATACCAGACTCGCCCCGATGGCCAGGGCGAGGATCGACAACAGGAGCATCTTGCGTCTCTGCATGGTGCTACTCGGCGGTTCGCAGGGCGGAGATCATGTCCAGACGATACAACTTCCAACAGTCTACCGCCTGTCGTGCGGTGGGGTCTGGCACCCGCGCCGGACCCCACCGCCATGGTCGGTGCACCATTGTAGAGCCCTTTGGGCTACCAAGGGCTGGCGTCCGGGATGCCAGCCGCTAGAATGGGGTCAGTTTCACTGCAAAAGGACTTGCGATCCGGACAGGGGGTTCAGACGATGAAGATGCATTACTACCGCGACACCGATTCGCTCTACATCGAGCTCACGCGAGACGACAGTGTGGAGAACCGGGAAGTTGCCGAGGGTGTAGTCCTGGACTACGGGGCCAACGGTGAGCTGGTGGGGATCGATATCGACAACGCCAGCCGGCGCACCGACCTGGAACGGCTGGTACTCACCGAGATGCCCGGCCACATCGAGACCCACGCGGCGTGACGGCGGGTCCGGGGTCGGGCACGGGCGCCCGACCCCACGGAAGGGAAATCAGCTGTTGCCGCTCATGCGGCCAACGGCGCAGCTGGCGAACGATTTGGCCTTGGCGCTGGCCGAGCCCAGACCGGAGACGGTACCGACCTCGGGATAGCCCATGCCGGCGAGCTTGGCGGCGACCGCTTCGCGAGCGCTCTCCGGGGCCTCGACCTCGACCGCCCCCTCCTCCACATTGACCTCGGCGGCGGTCACGCCCTCGACCTGCATCAGTCCCTTGCGGATGGAGTTGGCGCAACCGCCGCACTTGATGTTCTCGACTTCGATTTTCATGGACTGGACCTCCGAGTAGCGTGATGGGTACGACTCATTGTATTCGAGTCCGCAATCGCGGATTCGTTCAGGATACCGGTTCGGCCACGGCGCGGAAACGGATCATCACCGCGTCGGCGACGCGCACCCTGCCGCCGACGGCGGAAAAGGGCTCGATGCCGAAGTCGGTCTGCAGGATGCGGAAGCGGCCAGTGACCTCCAGAGTGCCGTCGTCGGCTTCATGGACCGCCACCGGCACGGTCAGCTCCCGGGTTTCACCGCGCAGGGTCACCTGAACGGTCAGGTCGGGCTGCCAGAGCGGCCCCACCGACTCGACGGCGCGAATGCCAATGGCCGGGTGTGCCTCACTGAACAGTACATCCTCGGAGCGCATGTTCGCCAGGGTGCCCTCCCGAGCGCGGTCACTCATCTCCGGCTCGAAACCCTCGTCCCGCCGCCATTCGGGGTCGTCCACAGCCAGGGCCTCGACGTCCAGGGTCAGATCCAGCCAGACCCCGTGGTGGTCCCGCGCTGAATCACCAGCTTCCGGGATCACCACCGTCCCGGCCAGGGCGTCGCCGGAAAAGACGTGGGGATGGCCCAGACGTCCGTCCGGGAAGATCACCACCCGCACGTCGGAGGCGTCGGTCACCACCCGGTAGTGCACCCCGGACGGCGCCTCGGCGGGCAGACGCTCGTCCACCGCGCGCGATTCGCCCCCGTCGCCGCCGGGGCGCACCGGCGTCTGACAGGCCGCCAGGCCGAGCACCAGCCCGCCGACCACCAGTACCCGCATCATCCGCTTCATGGTTTGCACTCCCGCCGTGATTATGGGACAAGTCCCCAAAGCCTAACCGAAGGGGTGTCCATGTTCATCCCGCTGCGCAACACGGCCAACGCCTACGGGCTGATCAGCCAGCTGTTCCACTGGCTGACGGTGGTGCTGGTGGTGGTGCAGTTCACCTGGGCCTGGCGCATCCAGCAGCTCGGCCCCTTCAGCCGGGCGCGCTTCGAACTGGTCAACGAGCACAAGGCCCTCGGCATCACGCTGCTGGCGCTGGTGCTGGCGCGGCTGCTCTGGCGCCTGTTCAACCGGCCACCGCCGCTGCCGTCCACCATGGCGCCCTGGGAGCGATGGGCCGCCAACGCCACCCACTGGCTGCTCTACGCCCTGCTGATCGCTCTGCCGCTGACCGGCTGGATGATGTCGTCGGCGGCCGGCTACGGCGTGCAGTGGTTCGGCCTGTTCCGGCTGCCCGACCTGGTGGCCCAGAATCAGGACCTGCTCGACCGCCTGCAGGTCCTGCACGCCCTGCTCGCCGCTGCCCTCGCCGCGCTGGTCGCCGGCCATGTGCTGGCCGCCCTGCGCCACCACTTCTGGAAACGGGATGACGTACTGAGGAGGATGCTGCCCCGATGGCGACGCCAACCATGATCCCCCGCCTGTCCCTCGGCGCCCCGGCGCTGCTTGCCGTGGCCGCGCTGGCCTTGTCGCCGACGGCGGCGGCCGATGAGGTCTGCTACCACGCCGACGGTGAGGCGAGCACCATCCGGATCGCCTTCGAGATCGACGGCGCCGGCTTCACCGGCCGATTCCGCGCCTTCGAGGCGGAGTACTGCATGCCCGAGGGCGAGCCCGAGGCGGGCGCCATCCGGGTTCAAGTCGATCTCGGCTCAGTGGCCACCGGCAACCGGGACCTGGACATCGGCGTACAGGAGCCCGAGGGACTGGCGGTGGACGACCATCCGGAGGCGGGCTGGGAGACTGACCGCATCCGCCATGACAACGGCCGCTACCACATCGAGGGGCGCTTGACCCTGCGCGGCGAGACCCGCGAGGAGTCGGGCCGCTTCGAACTGGAGCCGGACGGCGAGGGCTGGCGACTCACCGGTGATGCCACCGTGAACCGGCTGGACTACGGGATCGGCCTTGGTGAATTCGAGGACACCGACTTCATCCCCAACGCCGTGGAGGTCGGGTTCGAGTTCCGGTTTCGGTGAGTCGTCATGGAGGCGTGCGGGTCGGGATGGTCTCCGGCCCGAGGCTCACCCCGGTCCGGAGAATCCAACCTACTGAAAAATATGGTGGCTACGCCCTGATTCGAACAGGGGACCCCATCATTATGAGTGATGTGCTCTAACCAGCTGAGCTACGTAGCCGAATCACGCCCCCGCGGGCGGTCTGCCAGCGACCGTGCGAGAGCCGCGAATTCTCGCCAAAAGCCGCCGCCGTGTCAACTTCGCCCCGGCGGCGGCTCCCCTCAGACGTTGAACAGGAAGTGGATCACATCGCCGTCCCGGACGATGTAGTCCTTGCCCTCCGAGCGCAGCTTGCCGGCCTCCTTGGCCCCCTTCTCGCCGCCGTGTTCAACGAAGTCATCGTAGCCGATGACCTCGGCGCGGATGAAGCCGCGCTGGAAGTCGGTGTGGATCACCGCCGCCGCCTCCGGCGCGGTCGCCCCCACCTTCACCGTCCAGGCGCGCACCTCCTTCGGCCCGGCGGTGAAGTAGGTCTGCAGGCCGAGCAGCTGGTAGCCGGTGCGGATCACCCGGTTGAGCCCCGGCTCGTCCTGACCGATGGTCTCCAGGAACTCGGCCTTCTCCGCCTCCTCCAGCTCGGCGATCTCCGCCTCCAGCGCGGCACAGACCGCCACCACCCGGGCGCCCTCGCGCTCGGCGCGCTGGCGCACCGCGTCCAGGTGCGGGTTGTCCTCGAAGCCGTCCTCATCGACGTTGGCGATGTACATCACCGGCTTGATGGTCAACAGGTGGAGGTCGCGCAGCTGGGCCCGCTCGTCGTCGGAGAGCTCCACCGTGCGCACCGGATCGCCGGCGTCCAGCGCCGTCTTGACCCGCTCCAGCACCGCCGCCTTCGCCTGCGCCTCCTTGTCGCCGCTCTTGGCCACCTTGGCGGTGCGCTGGAGGTTCTTCTCCACCGTCTCCAGGTCGGCCAGCGCCAGCTCGGTGTCGATGACGTCGATGTCACCCAGCGGGTCGACCCGGCCGGCGACATGGATCACGTCGTCGTTCTCGAAGCAGCGCACCACGTGGGCGATGGCGTCGGTCTCGCGGATGTTGGCGAGGAACTGGTTGCCCAGCCCCTCGCCCTTCGAGGCCCCGGCCACCAGCCCGGCGATGTCGACGAACTCCATGGTGGTCGGCAGCACCCGCTCCGGCTTCACCAGCTCGGCCAGCCGGTCGAGACGCGGGTCGGGCATCGGCACCACGCCGACGTTGGGCTCGATGGTGCAGAACGGGTAGTTCTCGGCCTGGATACCGGCCTGGGTCAGGGAGTTGAACAGGGTCGACTTGCCCACGTTGGGCAGGCCGACGATTCCGCATTTGAAGCCCATGTCTGGTCTCTCTTCAGCGTTGGTGGAGGCGATTCATGGCGTTGGCGAAGTCGCCCGCGACGATGGTCGGCAGTTCACGGACCGCCTCGTCCACGGCGTCATCGATGGCCCGGCGATCGGCCACCGACGGCTTCTTCAGCACGTATTCCACCACGTCCTTCGCCGAGCCGGGGTGGCCGATGCCGAGACGCAGTCGGTGGAATTCCCGGCTGCCGAGGTGGCTGACCAGGTCGCGCAGGCCGTTGTGGCCGCCGTGGCCGCCGCCGCTCTTCAGGCGCACGCAACCGGGATCCAGATCCAGCTCGTCGTGGGCCACCAGGATCGCCTCCACCGGGATGCGATAGAAGCGGGCCAGGTCACCGACGGCCTGTCCGGAGCGGTTCATGTAGGTGAGCGGTTTGACCACGCGCAGATCGTGGCCGTCGACCCGGAGACGGGCCACCTCGGCCTTGTAGCGGGATTCCGTCTGGAAGGTGCCGCCGTGGGCGGCGACCACGGCGTCGGCGAACCAGAACCCGGCATTGTGCCGCGTTCCGGCATACCGATCGCCGGGGTTGCCCAGGCCGGCAATGAGGGCGACGGCCACGCCGGCGTCCTCGCGAGGGCCAACTAGCCGTTGTCCTCGTCGCCGGAGCCTTCCTCACCAGCGACCTCGGGGGCCTCGGGGGCTTCCGGTGCGCCCTCTTCTTCCTCGTCGCCCGCACCACTGGCGCGGGTCGCCTCGACGGTGGCCACCAGGGTATCGCCGTCGTCGCCATGCATCAGGTCGACCAGCTCGACCCCCTTGGGCAGCGTCAGGTCGCTCATGTGGATGGTGTCGCCGATGTTCATGGCGGACATGTCCACGGTGATGTACTCCGGCAGGTCGCCGGGCAGACACTCCACCTCGACCTGGGCCACCGCGTGGGTGGCGATGCCGTTGTCCATCTTGATGCCCGGCGCCTCTTCCTCGCCCTCGAAGTGCAGCGGGATGCTCACCCGCAGCGTCTCCTTGGCGTTGATCCGCATGAAGTCGGCGTGGAGCACGTGCGGCTTGGACGGGTGACGATGCAGATCCTTGATCACCGCCTGGGTCTTCTGACCCTCGATGTCGATGGTCAGGATGTGGGCGAAGAAGGCCTCGTTGGCGATCTGCTTCTCGAACCGGTCGTGATCGATGGAGATCATCTCCGGCTCGATGTTGTTGCCATAAAGGATGGCGGGAAAGCGCCCGGTCCGACGCAGGCGGCGGCTCGCACCCTTGCCCTGGTCGGTCCGTTTCTGCGCTTCAACGATAAAGGTGTCATTACTCATTACAGTTCAACTCCACAAGTCGGAAACGGCGGCCCGAGGCCGCCGCCCGCCTCCCCCGCGACCAGGTTCGGCGTACCCGGGGGGCCGGCGCGGCCCCCCTCCAAGGATTCGATTGCGGTCAGTCCATGTACAGGGAGCTGACCGACTCTTCATGGCTGATGCGGCGGATGGTCTCCGCCAGCATCTCGGCGATGGACAGCACCCGGATCTTGCCGGACTCCCGCCCCGCGTGGGAGAGCGGGATGGTGTCGGTGACCACCAGCTCGTCCAGCTCGGAATTGACGATGTTGTCGATGGCCGGCCCCGACAGCACCGGATGGGTGCAGTAGGCCACCACCTTGCGCGCGCCGTGCTCCTTCAGCGCCCCGGCCGCCTTGCACAGGGTGCCGGCGGTATCCACCAGGTCGTCCACCAGGATGCAGGTGCGGTCCTCGACATCGCCGATGATGTTCATGACCCGCGACTCGTTGGCCTTGGGCCGGCGCTTGTCGATGATCGCCAGCTCGGCGTCGTCGAGGCGCTTGGCCACCGCCCGCGCCCGCACCACGCCGCCGACGTCCGGCGAGACCACCATCAGGTTCGGATACTTCCGCCGCCAGATGTCGCCGAGCAGGATCGGCGACGAGTAGACGTTGTCCACCGGGATGTCGAAAAAGCCCTGGATCTGGTCGGCGTGCAGATCGACGGTGAGCACCCGGTCGGTGCCCACCGCCTCGATCATGTTCGCCACCACCTTGGCCGACACCGGCACCCGGGAGGAGCGCGGCCGGCGATCCTGGCGGGCGTAGCCGAAGTAGGGCAGCACCGCCGTCACGCGGCCCGCCGACGCCCGGCGCAGGGCGTCGACCATCACCAGCAGCTCCATCAGGTTGTCGTTGGTGGGCTCGCAGGTGGGCTGGACCACGAAGACGTCGCGACCGCGCACGTTCTCCATGATCTCGGCCATGATCTCGCCGTCGCTGAACTTACCGACCACGGCCCGACCCAGGGGCAGCTTCATGAAGCTGACGATCGCCTTGGCCAACTGCGGGTTGGCGTTGCCGGCGAAAACCATCATGTTGGTGTCCGACACGACCCCTCCTCGGGAACGCTCGCCAGAACAGGCGCTGCCGGCCCCGCGACGGGACCGGCGCAAATATGGCTGGGGCGGTAGGATTCGAACCTACGCATGGCGGCACCAAAAGCCGCTGCCTTACCGCTTGGCTACGCCCCAGTGGAAACGGGTTCATCCTCCGCCGCGAACAACGGCGAACGGTTGCGGCCCCGGGCGACAAAGGCGTGCCAGCGCGCCGGCACGGCCCGTCGCACCGCCTCGGCCGCCGCCTGTGTCTCGAAGGCGGCGAACAGGCACGCCCCCGAGCCGGTCATCCGCGCCGGGGCGTGCTCGCCGAGCCATGCCAGCGCCGCGGCGACCTCCGGCTCGCGGGCCGCAACCACCGGCTCCAGGGTGTTCTCCCCGGCGCCGGCAAGGAAGTCGCGTATTGTAATGGGCTGCCTGTCCCGGTTCAAATCGGGGGCGCGAAAAATGTCGGCGGTGGCGACGGCGACCCCGGGGTGGATCACCAGATACCACGGCCGGGGGAGGTCCACCGGTGTCAGTTCCTCGCCGACGCCCTCCGCCCAGGCGGCCCGGCCCCGGACGAACACCGGTACGTCGGCCCCCAGCCGCAGCCCGAGGGCCGCCAGCGCATCCGTCGACCAGTCCAGTCCCCAGAGCGCGTTCAGGGCCACCAGGGTGGTGGCGGCGTCGGAGCTGCCGCCGCCGAGTCCACCCCCGGCGGGGAGCACCTTGGTCAGGGTCAGCTCCGCCCCGGCCATGGTCCCGCTCTGCTCGCGCAGGAGCCGGGCCGCGCGCAGGACCAGATCGTCGTCGGGGTCGACCCCCGCAAGCCGGTGGCACACCACCAGTTCCCCGTCATCGCGCGGCGCAACGCGCAGCCGGTCGCCGTGGTCCAGGAACTGGAAGACAGTCTGCAGGCGATGGTAGCCGTCCGCTCGCCGACCCACCACATGCAGGAACAGGTTCAGTTTGGCCGGCGCCGGCCACTCCCGGGCGGCCACCTAGTCCGCCCCCGGCCGCTGCCAGTCGTGGATGGCCAGCCGCAGCTCCATGCCGGGGCCCTCGGCGCGCAGCCGCACCGGCAGATGCTCGCCGTCCACCGCTTCGTATGCGTCGTACTCCACCGTCCACGGCCCCTGTTCCAGACGCGCCAGACGGCCGTGCGGGTCGATCTCCCAGGCATGGTCGAAACCCGGCGCCGGGATGCCGCGCACCCAGTAGACCAGCGCATCCACCGGGAGGGCGTAGCCGGTATAGGCCTCCAGCAGGAAGGCGGCATCGGGGTGGTGGTAGGCCTGTTCATCGGCGCCGGTGATGGTCGCGCCGCTCTCGTCACCGACCATGGTCACCTCGCCGCTCCCGAAGGGGCCGTTGAGAACCAGCTCGTAGGCAGGCCCTTCCTGCAGCCAGTGCAGCCGAACGCGACCGCCATCATCCGCGGTGCGCACCGCCACCCGGCCACTCATCTCCCAGTCCGAGACCTCGGCCACCGCCATCCAGTGGCTCTGCCACGCCCGCTCGGGGGAGTCGGGCACCGGCTCCGGCGGCGCGGTGGCACAGCCGGCCAGTGCCACGACCGCGAGGAACACCCCCCCACGAAAGACCGAGTGCCTCACGGAAACAGCCGCCTCATGGTCTCGCGCAGGGTCTGGTCATCGGGATCGATCTCCAGCCCCTTCTCCCAGATATCGCGCGCCTCGTCCCGCTCGCCCTGTTCCCAGAGGACCTCGCCCAGATGGGCGGCGATCTCGGCATCCTCCGCCCGTTCCATGGCGCGGCGCAGATACGTCTCCGCCGCGTCCAGCTCGCCGAGGCGATAGAAGCCCCAGCCCACGCTGTCGAGGATGGCCGGATCGTCCGGCAGTTGATCGTACGCCCGACGGATGTAGGTCATCCCCTCCTCGATCCGGTCGGTGCGGTCCACCAGGGTATAGCCCAGGGCGTTCAGGGCGTGGGCGTGGTCCGGCTCCTGCTCCAGGATGCGACGCAGATCGCCCTCGAGGACATCGAGCCGGTCCAGCTGCTCGGCCACCAGTGCCCGCGCGTAGAGGATGTCGTGCTGGTCCGGGTGCTGTTCCAGCCCGCGGCTGTAGACCTCGAAGGCGGTCTCCAGGTTATCCGCCTCGCGCAGCAGACGCCCCTCGGTAAGGATCAGCCGAACCTGTTCGTCCTCGCTCCCCGGCTGTACCGACTGCAGGAAGTGGCGGGCCTCGACGATCTCGCCCCGGTCCGCCATGATCCGGGCCACCAGCAGGCGGGCGTTGAAACGGTAATCACCGCCGTCGACCCGGCGGAACCAGCGTTCGGCCTCCTCGTCCCGACCCTGCGCGAGCATCGCCCGACCCAGGAAGAAAACGGCGTTGTCGCCGCCTTCCTCGCGCTCCACGAGATAGCGCATGTGGGCCTCGGCCTCTTCCGGCTCACCCACCTCCAGATTCAGCAGCCCCAGGGCGAAGCGAACCTCGGTATCCTCCGGCTTCTCGCTGGCCAGGCGATTGAATTCCCGCCGCGCGCTTTCCAGTTCGTCGGCGTCCACCAGGTACTGGGCGTAGGTCAGGCGCAGGGTGCGATCCTCGGGGTAGGCGTCCACGGACGCCGCGAGGTCGCCCAGTGCCGCCTCCGGTCCCTCCCGGTGACGCTGCAGCCCCGCCCGCAGGATCAGGGCCTGGGTCCAGTCGGGCCGCATGTCGAGGACCTTCTCCAGGTCCTCGGCGGCGCGTTCGTGCTCGCCCAGGCGTTTGGCCATGTGCGCCCGGGCAAACAGGGCGTCGGGATTGTCCTGGCGCTCCGCCACCAGATTGTCCATGACCGCCAGCGCCGTCTTCTGGTCTTCCTCACGGGCGAGCAAACCGCCGATGGCCATGAAGCTCTCGCTGCTCTCCGGGCCGACCAGCTCGATCAGGGCCTCCAGTTGTTCCGTGGCAGCCTCCACCTCACCGGCGCGGATGTGGAGCGCCGCCAGGGTCTGGCGCCCCTGATGGCTCGCCGGTGCCAGCTCCACCCAGATTTCCGCCGCCTCGCGCGCGGCCGGTTCGTTCCGGGCGTACAGGGCGACCCGCGCCGCCCGCTCCGCCACCCGCGGATCGGCGACATTGCGGGCGGCGGCCAGATAGAACTCGGTGGCCACCGGCATCATCCGGCGCTGGCCGGCGATCTCGCCGGCCAGCAGCTGATAGAGGACCTCTCCGGTCAGCCCTGCCCCGGGCGGGGTCTCCGGCTCCGCCTGCTCGACCTCCTCGGCGACCTCCGCCGGCTCCTGCGCCATCGGCGGCTCCTCCGGCCGGGGCGCCACGGCGGCACAGCCGGCCAGCAGCCCGAACAGGGCCATGGGGGTTCCCGCGCGCACCGTGGCGCGGGCAAGGGATGTTGAACGACGTCGCGTCATATATCTGGGGGTTCCGGTGGGCCTGAAGGTGGCTGTTGGTCCAACTATAACGAAAATGGGACCCCGGTTTCATCCGCGCTTGAATCTTGAGTTTGGCGGGGGCTTCCCCCAGAATGACCACACGATGGAGGAGTGGTTCCATGACCCTGGTAGCGTTCGGACTCAATCATAAAACGGCCCCGGTGGCCATCCGCGAACGCGTCGCCTTTCCCGCCGAGCGCATCGATGAGGCGCTGGCCGATCTGCGCGCGAATGTGGGTGTCGACGAGGCGGCCATCCTCTCTACCTGCAACCGCACCGAGATCTATTGCGGTGGCGCGACCCCGGACGAGCGGGATCTGGTCACGTGGTTCTCGCGCTATCACGACCTGGATCCCGACGAGGTCGCCCCGTACATCTACGTCCACCCGGAACAGGCCGCGGTGCGCCAGGTCATGCGCGTCGCCAGCGGCCTCGACTCGCTGGTCCTCGGCGAGCCGCAGATCCTCGGCCAGCTGAAGAGCGCCTACGAGGCCGCCAGCGCCGCCGGCTCCGTCGGCGGCCAGCTCAACCGCCTGTTCCAGCACACCTTCGCCGCCGCCAAGCAGGTCCGCACCGACACCGCCATCGGCGCCAGCGCCGTCTCGGTGGCCTATGCGGCGGTGAACCTGGCACGCCAGTTCTTCGAGCGGCTGGACCAGCACACCGCCCTGCTGCTGGGCGCCGGGGAGACCAATGAACTGGTGGCGCGCCATCTGCGTGAGGCCGGCATCGGCCGCATCGTGGTGGCCAACCGAACCATCGAGCGCGCCCACGATCTGGCGCGACCGCTCGACGGCTACGCCATCGAACTGGACGAACTCGACGCCCATCTGGCCGATGCCGATCTGGTCATCGCGGCCACCGCCTGCCCCGATCCGCTGGTGGACAAGGCCATGGCGAAGAAGGCGGTCAAGAAGCGCCGCCACAAGCCGGTCCTGATGGTCGACATCGCCGTGCCCCGGGACATCGACCCGGCGGTGGACGCCCTGGAGGATGTCTACCTCTACGCCGTGGACGACCTCCAGGCGATCATCGACGAGGGGCTCGAATCGCGCCAGAGCGCCGCGGTCCAGGCCGAGGAGATCATCGACACCCAGGTGACCCGGTTCATGGCGTGGCTGCGCGCCCAGGGCGCGGTGGGCACCATCCGCGACTTCCGCGAGAACGCCCGCGCCACCACCGAAGCCGAGCTCGACAAGGCGCGCCGCCAGATCGCGGCGGGCCACGACGCGGAGACGGTCATGTCGGCACTGGCCCACCGCCTGACCAACAAGTTCCTGCATACCCCCACGGTGCAGATGAACCAGGCGGCCCAGCGCGGTGACGAGGAGGTCCTGCGCGCCGCTCGCCACCTTTTCGATATCCCGGACAGCCACCAGTCGTGAAACCGCGTCTCCATGAACGTCTCGATGGTCTGCGCGACCGGCTCGAGGAGCTGGAGGCGTTGCTGGCCGATCCCGCGACCCATACCGACCCGAACCACTTCCGCCGGCTCTCCCAGGAGCACGCCCAGCTCACCCCGGTGGTGAACAGCTACAACGAGTATCTGGCCGTGCTTGACGACATCGCGTCGGCGGAGGCCATGGCCACCGATCCGGACCCGGAGATGCGGGAGATGGCCGAGGCGGAACTGGCCACCGCCCGCGAACGCGAGGAGACCCTCCACACCGAGCTGCAGAAACAGCTGCTGCCCAAGGATCCCAACGACCACAAGAGCACCTACCTGGAGATCCGCGCCGGCACCGGCGGCGACGAAGCGGCGCTGTTCGCCGGCGACCTGCTGCGGATGTACGCCCGCTACGCCGAGCAGCGCGGCTGGGCCCTCGAGATCCTCAGCGAGTCGGAGGGCGAGCATGGCGGCTACAAGGCGGTAGTGGCACGCATCGATGGCCACGGCGCCTACTCGCGGCTGAAGTTCGAGTCCGGCGCCCATCGGGTCCAGCGGGTCCCGGAGACCGAATCCCAGGGGCGGATCCACACCTCCGCCTGTACCGTGGCGGTGCTGCCGGAGGCGGACGACGTGGACGTCGGCGACCTCGACACCGCCGATCTCCGGATCGACACCTTCCGCGCCTCGGGGGCCGGCGGCCAGCACGTCAACAAGACCGACTCCGCCATCCGCATCACCCACCTCCCCACGGGCATGGTGGTGGAGTGCCAGGAGGAACGCTCCCAGCACAAGAACCGCGCCCGCGCCCTGAGCTTCCTCCAGGCCAAGCTGCAGCAGGAGCAGGAGGCCAGTCAGGCGCGCGATCGGGCCGAGACGCGCAAGGCACTGGTGGGCAGCGGCGATCGCTCCGAACGGATCCGGACCTACAACTTTCCCCAGGGGCGGGTCACCGACCACCGCATCGGCCTGACCCTGCACAAGCTGGAGGCGATCCTCGCCGGCGATCTGGACCCGGTCATCGACCCGCTGATCAGCGAGCACCAGGCGGAGCAGCTGGCGGAGCTGGCCGCCGAGGCATGACGCCCCCCACCGTCGTGGAGGCCCTGGATGCCGCCGTGGCTCGCCTCGCCGATGGCGAGTCCCCGCGTCTCGATGCCGAATGGCTGCTGGCCGACATCCTCGCATGGCCGCGCAGCCGCCTGCGCGCCTTCCCCGAGACGACCCTGACCCCCGAACAGCACCGCGCCTTCGTCAAACAGGTCGAGCGCCGCGCCGCGGGCGAGCCGGTGGCCTACCTCACCGGCTGGCACGGCTTTCGCGATCTGGAGCTGACCGTCACCCCCGACGTCCTGATCCCCCGCCCGGAGACCGAGGAGCTGGTGGATCACGCCCTGGCCCTGCTGGCCGAGCACGAGACGGCCCGGATGGTGGACATCGGCACCGGCAGCGGCGCCATCGCCCTGGCGCTGGCGCGGGCCCACCCGGGCGCCGAGATCCATGCCACCGAGGCGAGCGCCGCGGCCGTGGCCGTGGCCGCCGAGAACGTCCGTGGCCTGGGGCCCGACGGCTCCCCCCGCCTGCATCACGGCGAGTGGCTGGCCGACCTGCCCGGCCCCTGGGAACTGGTGGTCTCCAACCCGCCCTACATCGCCGCGGACGACCCCCATCTGGAGCGGGGCGACGTCGCTTTCGAGCCCCGCGCCGCCCTCGCCGCCGGACCCGACGGCCTCGACGCCCTGCGCGTGCTGGCCCGGGACATCCCCCCGACCCTCGCCCCCGGCGGCTGGCTGCTGGTGGAGCACGGTCACGAACAGGCCGACGCGGTGGCGGCGCTGTTCCGCGAGGCGGGGCTGGAGGCGGTCGACACGCTGGCCGACCTGGGCGGGCACGCGCGCTTTACGCGGGGTCGCCGCAGACCGGACACGCCGGATCCGCAGTCAGGTTCAGGGTCCTGAACTCGCCGTGCAGCGCATCGATGAGCAGCAGTTTGCCGGCCAGCGGGCGGCCGATCCCGGCGAGCAGCTTCAGGGCCTCGGTGGCCTGGATGGTCCCCACCATCCCCACCACCGGGGCCAGCACGCCGTTCTCGCCGCAGGTCAGCGCGGTATCCTCGCCCTCCTCGCGATAGAGGCAGCGGTAGCAGGCGGTCTCCGGGGTGTAGGGGTAGACTGCCACCTGCCCCTCCATGCGCACCGCCGCCCCCGAGACCAGCGGCGTACCGGCGTCGGCGCAGAGGCGGTTGAGGCGGAAGCGGATGGCGAAGTTGTCGGAGCAGTCCAGGACCACGTCGGCCGCCGCGATGGCCTCGGCCAGCGCGGCATCGTCCAGCGCCTCCGCACGGCAGTCCACCTCGACGTCGGGGTTCAGCGCCCGGATCCGCTCGGCCGCCGAAGCCACCTTGGGCTGGCCGATGCTGTCGGTGGTGTGGGCGATCTGGCGCTGGAGGTTGGAGAGGTCGACGGCGTCGAAATCCACCAGGGTCAGGTGGCCGACGCCCGCCGCCGCCAGATAGAGCGCCACCGGTGAGCCGAGACCGCCGAGCCCGAGGATGAGGGCCCGACCGGCCAGCAGCCGCGCCTGCCCCTCGACCCCCAGCTGCGGCAGCAAGATCTGGCGGCTGTAGCGCAGAAGCTGCGCGTCGTCCATGGGCCCCTCCCGGCTCAGTGGTGTGTCGCGGGATCGTCGGCGAAGCCGTCGAGCCCCCCATCGGCCAGCAGCTGTTCGGCGTCCACCGGATCGAAGGCATAGCGGCGATTGCAGAACTCGCAGTGGACCTCCACCTGCCCCTCATCGGCGACGATGGAACGGACCTCGTCGGCCCCCAGCCCCAGCAGCATCCGCGCCACCCGCTCCCGCGAACAGCTGCAGTGGAAGTGCACCGGCTCCGGCTCGAAGACCCGCAGATCCTCTTCATGGAAGAGGCGGTGGCGCAACGCGGCGCCGTCGAGCTCCAGCAGCTCCTCGGGGCGCACCGTCGCGGCCAGGTGGCCCACGCGGTCCCAGGCGTCGGTATCCGCGTCGGGGGTGTCTCCGGGCAGGCGCTGGAGCAGCAGGCCGGCGGCGCGCTGCTCGTCCACGGCCAGCCAGATCCGGGTCGCCAGCTGCTCCGAGCGGGCCAGGTAGTTCTCCACCGCAGCCGCCAGCGAGTCGCCCTCCAGGGCCACCACCCCCTGATAGCGCTCGCCGCCGTCACGCGGGTCCAGGGTAATGACCATGCGCCCACGGCCGAAGATCGCCGCCAGTTCGCCTTCGGGGACCTGATCGCGCCACTGGGCCATGCCCCGGAAGGTGCGCTCACTGGTGGCCTCGGCCACCAGCAGATGGAGCGGCCCGTCGGACTGGATCTGCAGGGTCAGCGACCCCTTGAACTTCAGGGTGGAACTCAGCAGGACCGCCGCCGCCAGCGCCTCGCCCAGCATCCGGCGGACCACCGGGGGATAGTCGTGGGTCTCGAGGATCGCGCGCCAGCCGGCATCGAGGCGCAGCGCCTCGCCCCGGATGGCGGCGTGTTCGAACAGGAAGCGATGGAGGGTATCACCGTCCTCCGTCACACCGTCCATGCCGCTCAGCCCTGCAGCTTCGACTTGAGCAGCTCGTTGAGTTGCTGCGGGTTGGCCTTGCCGCCGGTGGCCTTCATCACCTGACCGACGAAGAAGCCGAGCAGCTTCTCCTTGCCGGCCCGGTACTGCTCCACCTGCTCGGGATTGGCGGCGATGACCTCGTCGATCACCCCCTCCAGCGCCGAAGTGTCGGTGATCTGCTTGAGCCCCTTCGCCTCGATGATGGTGTCGGCATCGCCCTCGCCGGCCCACATCGCCTCGAACACCTCCTTGGCGATCTTGCCGGAGATGGTCTCGTCCTGGATCCGCTTGAGCAGGCCGGCCAGCGCCTCGGCGCTCACCGGGCTCGCGGTGATGTCGACATCATCGCGGTTCAGCGCCGCCGCCAGCTCGCCGTTGACCCAGTTGGCGCACAGCTTGGGATCGTCGCCGACCGCCGCCACCACCGCCTCGTAGTAGTCGGCCAGCGCCCGGCTGCCGATGAGCACGCCGGCATCGTAGTCGGAGAGGCCGTGATCGGCGACGAAGCGCGCCCGCTTGGCATCCGGCAGCTCCGGCAGGCTGGCGCGCGCCTCCTCGACGAAGGCCTCGTCGATGGCCAGCGGCAGCAGGTCCGGATCGGGGAAATAGCGGTAGTCGGTGGCCTCCTCCTTGCCGCGCATGGACCGGGTCTCGTCCTTCGCCGCGTCGTACAGCCGCGTCTCCTGGACCACCCGGCCGCCGCCCTCGAGGACATCCCGCTGGCGCTCCACCTCGAAGTTGATGGCCTTCTCCAGGAAGCGGAAGGAGTTGACGTTCTTGATCTCCGTGCGGGTGCCGAAGCGATGCTCGCCCACCGGCCGAATGGAGACGTTGGCGTCGATCCGGAACGATCCCTCCTGCATGTTGCCGTCGCAGATGTCCAGGTACTGGACCAGGGCGTGGATCTTCTTGGCGTAGGCCACCGCCTCACGCGCCGAGCGCATGTCCGGTTCGGAGACGATCTCCAGCAGCGGCGTCCCGGCGCGGTTGAGGTCGATGCCGGTCATGCCGTGGTAGTCCTCGTGCAGGGACTTGCCGGCGTCCTCTTCCAGATGGGCGCGGGTGATGCCGATGGTCTTCTTCTCGCCCTCGGCCAGGTCGATGATCAGCTCGCCGTGGCGCACCACCGGCAGTTCGTACTGGCTGATCTGGTAGCCCTTGGGCAGGTCGGCATAGAAGTAGTTCTTGCGGGCGAAGACCGAGGTCGGCGCGATCTCGGCGCCGATGGCCAGCCCGAACTTGGCCGCCATGAAGACCGCCTCGCGGTTGAGCACCGGCAGGACCCCGGGCATGCCGAGGTCCACGGCGCACGCCTGGCTGTTGGGCTCGGCGCCATAGGCGGTGGAGGCCCCGGAGAAGATCTTGGTATTGGTGGCCAGCTGGGTATGGATCTCCAGCCCGATGATTGTTTCCCACTGCATCCGTGTTACCTCGTCGCCTGGGCCCGGCCGTCGTCGGGGGAGCGTGTGTGCCAGTCGGTGGCCTGCTGGAAGCGATGGGCGACGTTGAGAAGCCGTCCCTCGTCGAAGTAGTTGCCGATGAGCTGGAGCCCCACCGGACGCCCCTCCACGAACCCGGCCGGCAGCGACATCGCCGGCAGACCGGCGAGGTTCGCGGCGATGGTGTAGATGTCCGAGAGGTACATGGAGACCGGGTCGCTCTTGGCGCCCCGGTCGAAGGCCGGCCCCGGCGCCGTGGGCCCGAGCAGCACGTCCACCTCCTCGAAGGCGGCCATGAAGTCGTTCTTGATGAGCCGGCGCAGGCGCTGGGCCTTCAGGTAGTAGGCGTCGAAGTACCCGGCGGAGAGCGCGTAGGTCCCCACCATGATGCGCCGCTTCACCTCGTCGCCGAAGGCCTCGCCGCGGCTGCGCATGTACAGGTCCTCGAGATCCTTCGGCTCGTCACAGCGGTGGCCGAAGCGCACGCCATCGTAGCGTGACAGGTTCGAGGAGCACTCCGCCGGGGCGATGACGTAGTAGGTCGGCACCGCCAGTTCGGTGTTGGGCAGCGAGACCTCGCGGATCTCGGCGCCGAGCCGGCGGTATTCCTCGATGGCCGCCTCCAGCTGGCGCGCGGTGGCGGCGTCGAGCCCGGTGGCGAAGTATTCCTTCGGCAGGCCGATGCGCAGCCCCTTGAGGTCGCGCTGCAGCCCCTCGGTATAATCCGGCACCGGCTCCTGCAGGCTGGTGGAATCGCGCTCGTCGAAGCCGGCCATGGCGCCGAGCAGCCAGGCGCAGTCCTCGGCGGAACGGGCCATCGGCCCGGCCTGATCGAGGCTGGAGGCGAAGGCGATCATGCCCCAGCGCGACACCCGGCCGTAGGTCGGCTTCAGCCCGGTGATCCCGCACAGCGCCGCCGGCTGGCGGATGGAGCCGCCGGTGTCGGTGCCCGTGGCGCCGGGGGTCAGGCGCGCGGCCACCGCCGCCGCCGAACCGCCTGAGGAACCGCCGGGCACGGCCTGTTCGGCCCAGGGGTTGGCCACCGGCCCGTAGAAACTGGTCTCGTTGGACGAGCCCATGGCGAACTCGTCCATGTTGGTCTTGCCGAGATTCACCAGGCCCGCCTGGCGGAACCGGCTGACCACCGTGGCGTCGTAGGGGGCGACGAAGTTGTCGAGCATCTTCGAGCCGCAGGAGGTGCGCAGCCCCTCGGTGCAGAAGATGTCCTTGTGCGCCACCGGCACGCCGGTGAGCGCCCCGGCCCGGCCGGCGGCGCGCTCGGCGTCGGCGGCCCGGGCCGCCGCCAGGGCGCCGTCCTCGTCCAGGGTGATGAAGCTGTTGATGCCGCCGTCGATGGCGTTGGCGCGGCCGAGGTGCTCGCTGACCAGCTCCTCGCTGGAGTATTCACCGGCGGCGAGGCCGGCGGCCATCTCCGTCAGGGTTTTGTCACAGATGCTCATGGGCTACTCCACCACACGGGGGACGAGGTAGACGCCGTCTTCCACCGCCGGCGCCAGTGCCTGGAAGGTCTCGCGCCGGTCCACCTCGGTGACGGTGTCGGCGCGCAGCCGCTGGGTCACCTCCATGGGGTGGGCCATGGGCTCCACGCCCTCGGTGTCCACCGCCTCCATCTTCGCCACCATGTCGAGGATGTCGGAGAGATTCTGGGTGTAATCGGGGATGTCGTCCTCATCGATGGCCAGACGGGCCAGATGGGCAACCTTCTCGACGTCGGAACGTTCAAGGGCCATGGCTGTTCGTTTCTCCGGGAAGCGCTCGGGCACGGGATGAAAGCGCGAAATCTATCACATCGGGATGCTTGCCCCAATCCCCCCCCGTTGATAGAGTTACGACGCTCTGAAAACACCATTAATCGACTCCGCGCAGGCGGGAGACCACGACCCATGATAGGACGCTTCCGGGGATTCTTCTCCAACGACATTTCCATCGATCTCGGTACCGCCAACACCCTGGTCTACATGCGCGGCAAGGGCATCGTTCTCAACGAGCCGTCGGTGGTGGCCATCCGCCAGGATCGCGGGCCCGGTGGCCCCAAGGCCATCGCCGCGGTGGGCGACGACGCCAAGCGCATGCTCGGCCGCACCCCCGGCAACATCGTCGCCATCCGGCCCATGAAGGACGGCGTCATCGCCGACTTCACCGTCACCGAGAAGATGCTCCAGCACTTCATCAAGAAGGTTCACGAGGCGCGTTTCCTGCGGCCGAGCCCCCGGGTTCTGATCTGCGTCCCGTGCGGCGCCACCCAGGTGGAGCGCCGCGCCATCCGTGAATCGGCCGCCGGCGCCGGCGCCCGCGAGGTCTACCTCATCGAGGAGCCGATGGCGGCGGCCATCGGCGCCGGCATGCCGATCACCGAGGCCCAGGGCTCCATGGTCCTGGACATCGGCGGCGGCACCACCGAGATCGCCGTGCTCTCCCTCAACGGCATCGTCTATGCCTCCTCGGTGCGCATCGGTGGGGACCGTTTCGAC
The DNA here is from genome assembly GCA_964525685.1 of uncultured Ectothiorhodospiraceae bacterium. Classification (GTDB taxonomy): domain Bacteria; phylum Pseudomonadota; class Gammaproteobacteria; order Thiohalospirales; family Thiohalospiraceae; genus Thiohalospira. Next base: position 27,366 of record CAZGJO010000002.1, read on the forward strand.
GAGGCGATCATCAACTACGTCCGGCGCAAGTACGGCTCGCTCATCGGTGACTCCACCGCCGAGCGCATCAAGGAGGAGATCGGCAGCGCCTATCCGGGCACCGAGGTCCGCGAGATGGAGGTCCGCGGCCGCAATCTGGCCGAGGGTGTGCCGCGCTCCATCACCCTGAACAGCAACGAGATCCTCGAGTCGCTGCAGGAACCGCTCTCCGGCATCGTCGAGGCGGTCAAGACCGGCCTCGAACAGACCCCGCCGGAGCTCGGCGCCGACATCGCCGAGCGCGGCATGGTCCTCACCGGTGGCGGCGCCCTGCTGCGCGACCTCGACCGTCTGATCATGGAAGAGACCGGCCTGCCGGTGATCGTCTCCGAGGAGCCGCTGACCTGCGTCGCCCGCGGTGGCGGTCGCGCCCTGGAGATGATGGACGAGTACGACGGCGAGATCTTCAGCCTCGAGTGATAATGGCGTAGACTGACGGAAGCCCGGGACGTGCCACGCACCATGATCCGGGCGGCCGCTCCGCGACGACAGTGCCCTATCGATGCGGGGGTCCGGCCCGTTCCGTCACCCGGGCGCACCGAGTGCCCGTCATCCGCGGAGGTGTTTCATCGACTCGCTGTTCTCGCGTGGTCCGTCCATCACGGCCCGGCTGATCCTCGTGATCATGCTGTCGCTGACGATGATGATCGTCGACCACCACCAGAGCCACCTGCAGACCATTCGCGCCGGACTGGCGACCCTGATCTACCCCTTCCAGCTGGTGGTGGACCTGCCGAGTTCGGCCGCGCGCAGCCTGAGCGGAAGCCTGACGGACCAGGGCACCCTGCGCCGCGAGGTGGAGCAACTGCGCAACGAGAAACTGCGGCTCCACGGCGAGCTGCAGCGCATGGCGGCGCTGGAGGCGGAGAACGAGCGGCTGCGCGAACTGTTCGAATCGAGCCGCGAGCTGGATGAACGAGTGGAGATCGCGGAGCTGCTGTCGGTGGACCTGGACCCCTTCAGCCGCAAGGTGGTCCTCAACAAGGGCGGTCGCGACGAGGTCTATGCCGGCCAGCCGATCCTCGACCGCGATGGTGTCATGGGCCAGGTGGTTCACGCCGGTCCGGTATCGAGTACCGCCATGCTGATCACCGACCCCTCGCACGCGGTCCCCATCCAGGTCAATCGCACCGGTCTGCGCGGACTCGCCGTCGGCACGGGCTCGGCGGGGCGCCTCGACATCCCCTACATCCCCAACAATGCCGACCTCGAGACGGGGGATCTGCTGGTGACCTCGGGCCTCGGCGGCCGCTTCCCCGCCGGCTACCCGGTGGCCGAGATCGTCGACGTCACCAACAACCCCGGTGAACCATACGCCACCGTCGAGGCCCGCCCGCTGGCGCGCATCGACCGGGTGCGCGAGGTCCTGCTGCTGTGGAGCGACGAGTTCGAACAGCGCACCGACGACCCCGACGGGCCGGCGACGGACGAAACCGGGGAGGATTCATGAACCCGCAGACCCGCTCCAGCGGCAACGGGCTGATCGCCATCACCCTGGTGGTCGGCCTGCTGCTGACCCTGATGCCGCTGCCGCAGTGGCTGGCGGCGGCGCGGCCGGAGTGGCTGCTGCTGGTTCTCATCTACTGGAACATGGCCATCCCCGGCCGCATCGGCGTCGGTATCGCCTGGTTCGTCGGGCTGTTCCAGGACGTCGCCGTGGGCGCCCTTCTGGGTCAGCACGCCCTCGCCTTCGCGCTGGTCGCCTACCTGGTCATGCGCCTGCACCAGCGGCTGCGGATCTATACCGTCTGGCAGCAGGCCGTGGCAGTGCTCGTTCTGGTGGCCCTGAACCTGCTGATCCTGAGCTGGATCCGTGGTTTCCTCGGCGATCCGCCGGAGAGTCTCTGGTACTGGGCGCCGGCGTTCACCAGCATGCTGATCTGGCCGCTGATGTTCGTGCTGCTGCGCTCACTGCGCCGCCGTTACCGCATCGCCTGAGGAGACCATGGCACGCAGCGAATTCCAGACCATTCGCGACCATGTCCGCGACAGCGACCTCTTCAACCGGCGTTCCATCATCGCCGCCGTGCTGGTCATGCTGCTGCTGCTGGGCCTGCTCGGACGCCTCTTCTATCTCCAGGTCACCGGCCATGAGCACTTTGCCACCCAGTCCCAGGCCAACCGCGTCAATATTGCCCCGATTTCCCCGACCCGTGGCCTGATCTACGACCGCAACGGTGTCCTGCTGGCGGAGAATGTCCCCACCTACAGCCTGGAGGTGGTCCCCGAGCAGGTGGAAAACCTCGCCGACACCCTGGAAGGGCTGGACGCACTGCTCGATCTCACCGACGAGGAGGTGGAACGCTTCCGTGAAGAGGTCCGCCGATCACGCTCGTTCCAGAGCGTCCCCCTGCGCTCCCGTCTCAGCGACGAAGAGGTGGCCCGCTTTGCCATCAATCGCCACGAATTCCCCGGCGTCGACATCGAGGCGCGACTGGCCCGCCACTACCCCCAGGGTGAACTGACCGCCCACACCGTGGGGTACATGGGGCGCATCGACCGTCAGGAACTGCAGCGGCTCGACAGCTCCGTCTACCGCGGTACCAGCCACATCGGCAAGGTCGGCGTGGAGCGCTCCTACGAAGCGGTCCTCCATGGCCGGGCCGGACACCAGCAGGTGGAGACCAACGCTCAGGGGCGCATCCTCCGGGTGCTGGAGAGGAACAGCCCGGAACCCGGACGCGACCTCCATCTGAGCATCGACGTCGATCTGACCCGCGTCGCCCACGAGGCCTTCGGCGATGAATACGGGGCCCTGGTCGCCCTGGAACCGGACAGCGGGGAGGTCCTCGCCCTGGCCAGCGTACCGAGCTACGATCCCAATGTCTTCATCCGCGGCATCGACGACACCACCCTCTCCCTCTTCCAGGACTCCCGCGAACGTCCGCTGTTCAACCGGGCCATCAGCGGGCGCTACCCACCCGGCTCGGTCACCAAGCCGATGGTCGCCCTGGCCGGCATCGAGCAGGAGCACTTCCGACCCGACGAGACCATCCAGTGCACGGGCTACTACGAGCCGGAATTCGAGGATCAGCGGGTCTACCGAGACTGGAAGCGCGGGGGTCACGGGCCCACCGACATGCACAAGGCGGTGGCGGAATCGTGCGACATCTATTTCTACGAACTCGCCTACCGCATGGGGATCGACGAGCTGGCCCCCGTGCTGCGCGATTTCGGCTTCGGTTCGCGCACCGGCATCGATCTGATCGGCGAGCGCGCCGGCCTCGTGCCCGACCGCGACTGGAAGCAGCAGAGCCATAACGTACGCTGGTTCCCCGGGGAGACGCTGATCACCGGCATCGGTCAGGGCTACGTGCTGTCGACGCCGCTGCAGATGGCCGTGTCCACCGCCGCGCTCGCCAATGGGGGCCAGCGCATCCCGCCCCGGGTCGTCCGGGAAGTCGAGGGTGACGAGGAGGACGGCGTCGGCAGGCCGGAGGCGCTGCCGGAATCGCTGGACCTCGACCCGGACCTGCTCGACAAGGTGGTGGACTCCATGGTCGAAGTGGTCCATGGCCGCCAGGGCACGGCTCGCAGCGTCGGCTGGCGGATCAACTACCGCATGGCGGGCAAGACCGGCACCGCCCAGGTCTTCGCCCTCGGCGAGGATCGCGAATACGACCCCGACGAACTGGAGTGGCACCTCC
>CAZGJO010000003.1:0-23748 GCA_964525685.1 uncultured Ectothiorhodospiraceae bacterium
CGATGGAACCAGCGGCTCGGCCACCCTGGTCTGGAACGGCAATTTCCGCAATGTCACCACCCTTGAGGGAAGCGGCGACACCCTGCGCGGCAACGCCAACGGCGACAGCGCCTGGGATCTCACCGGCTCCAGCAGCGGCACCCTCGCCAATGGGGGCGAGACGGTCACCTTCAGCGGCTTCTCGACCCTCCAGAGCGGCACGGGGGGCGTGAACACCTTTGCCTCCAACGACGGCAACTACAGCGGCACCATCCAGCTCAGCGGCAACCGCAACGTCTGGAACCACACCAACGGCGCCACACTGACCAGCGGCGCGGTCACCGGCAGCGGCTCGCTCATCGTCCCCGGCACCAATGGGGCCAATCTCACCATCGGGAGCAGCGGCCTGGACCTGCCGACCCTCACCGGCTTCAGTGGCAGCCTGTTCATCGGCGCCGATATCGACGGCCCCGCCAGCCTCCCCCTCGACGGCGGTCTCGGCGAGAGCACCACGGTCAACACCGAGCGCCTGACCATCGCCTCGAATCCGGACGTCGGCGGCGACCTGGTCCTGTTCGGGTCCGAGATCCATCTCGAAACGGAGACCATCGACGTCGGCGGCAACGCCACCCTGGTGGCGCGCGGCGGCGACCAGATCGGCGACGCCGACGGCAGCGGCGACGTGGTGGTCTCCGGTGACGGCGTGACCATCAACGCCAGCGAGGGAGCCCTGCTCGCCGGCGGCGGCCTGGTCAACTCGGAAGAGCTCCTGCTCGACTTCGGAGGCGGCGACTTCCAGCTCGCCGTGGCGGTGGACCGCCAGGATGACGCCAATCCCAGTCCGCTGTCGAACATCACCGGTGTCGATCTGCGGGACAACATCCTGGCCTTCCTGCAGCAGATCGGCTTGGGGGACCTGGAGAGCGTGCAGATCAACCTCTTCGATGGCGGCACCGATCTGCTGGGTCTGGACATGCTCGGCGTCATCGACCTGGCGCTGTTCGAGGAGGACCTCTCGCTCTTCGGCCGCACCGGGGAGGGGGTCGCCCTCCACTTCACCCAGTGCGAGACCGAGGATGGCTGCGCCCCGCAGGTGCAGCAGGAGGAGCTGGAGACCGAGATCCAGGCGGTGGCCGACCGGCGCGCCGAGCTCGAGGCGCTGCTGGAGGAGACCGACGACCCGGCTGAGCGCGCCCGGCTGGAGCAGGAGCTGGCGGCGCAGGAAGAGGAAGAAGAGGAGCTCATGGCCGCGCTGGAAGACCTGGAGGAGTTCATCGGGGCCGAAGAGGGCCTCGACGAGCTGGAGGAGCTGGCCGACATCGAGGAGGTCGATCCCGAGGAGCTGGAGGCGGAGATCGACGTGGTCCGCTCCCTGCACAACCGGGCGCAGTTCCTGGAGAGCCTGGAGCGCAGCCACGATCGGCGCGAGCGCTTTGCCGAGCGCGCCGGCATCGAGCTGACCGAGGAGCGGCTCCAGGAGATCATCCAGCACACCCGCTCCTTCATCGACCGCGCCGAGTCCTCGGTGGAGCGCATGCTGGGGGGTGGCTGATGGGCCGGTTCGGTTACGGGCTGGCGGTCCTCGCTCTGTTCCTCGCACTCATCGGCCCGGCGGCTGCGGAAACGCAGGCGCTGGTCGACCCGGATGTCACGATGGCCCCCGAGGAAGATGCAGAAGAACAGGCGTTCATGCTGGAGCGCTCGGTGCTGGAGCAGGACCCCGACGAGCTGATGGCCGAGATCGGCATGCTGCGCGCCGTGGGGGAGGGGCTGCTCCTCGTATTGGCGGCCTGTGAGGATGAGCCCCACTGCGTGACCGGTATCGCCGAGCGGGAGGTCCGGAATCTCCTGGAGGAGGTCGAGGTGCGGGTGACCGAGCTGGAGGTCGCGCACAACCTGCCGTCGGGCTTCGATCGGGTGCTGGGCGGCTATGCGGAACTGCAGCGGATCTTCCACCGGGTGGCGGAGGGTTACGAAGAGGTCGAGCGGACCGTGCAACTGGAGGAGGTCGAAGGCACCTGGCGCGATCACTTCACGGCCGACACCCTCGTCGAGGGCGCCGAGAACCTCGACTATCTCAACGAGCACGTCAGCCTGGATCGATTCGAGGATGTGGACCGACCGCTGCCCATCAACTGAACGGGCGGTCTCTCAAGAGAGCAGGGCGCCGAAATCGACGGTGAGCCCGAGGATGACCAGAACGGCCACCACGATGGTCAGGACGAGCAGACGGCGTCGATAGCCGTCGCGTTCGGGCGCCGTGGCCATGCGGCGCTGGCGGGCGCGATCGCCGGTGGGCAGGGCGCGCGCCTCGGGTGATGCGGCCTCACTACCCTCGTTTTTCACGTTGCCCCCGTTTTTCCCGGATTCCCCGGTATCGGGCGCCGCATCGGCGGCCGGCGCGGCCCGTGGCGCCACCACGGTGGCCGCGTCGTCGTCCTCCGCCTCCATGGCGGCGTCGGCCTTCGCACCGTTCCCACCGCCTCCGTCCCCCTGCCCCGATGATGACGACTCCGAATCGTCGTTCCTCCCATCGGCATTCGACGTGTCACCAGCGGGGGTCGTGTCCACGCCGGCCTCCATCCCGGTGGTGTCGTCCCCCCCGCTGTCGTGCAGGGCGGTCTCGATGAGTTCCGCCCGCGCCTTGCGGTAGGCGGCCTTGTCGGTGGTCCCCTGGTGGTACTGGCGAGCGAGGGCTCTCAGGTTCATGGCGATCGCGTCCTAGTCCAGTTCGTGGAGGCGTTCCAGGATGACCCGGAAGCCGGTGGCGTCGTCGGGGCCGTTGTCCAGGACCCGGCGGAAATCGATGGAGCACTCGGCGTGCGGGTCGCGGTAGGAGCCGCCCCGGGCGACCCACTCGTCGCCGTTGGTCAGGACCAGCTCCTGGGCATTGCCGATGTAGTTCTGCAGGCCCCAGCCGTTGTGGTGGCCCGAGGAGACATCCACCAGATCGTCGCCCTTGAGGATCTGGTCGCCCATGCTGACACGGCAGTTGAAGTCGCGCGGCGGCTGGTGGCCCTGGGCATGGGCGGCATACTCCCACTCCTCTTCCGTGGGCAGCCGGTACGGCTGGCCGGTCCGCTCCGAAAGCCATTCGGTGTAGGACTCGATCTCCTCGGTGGAAAGTCCGGTGACCGGCCGGTCGTCGTCGACATCGTCCCGGACCTCGCAGTTGCCGGAGAAGAAGCAGTACTTGTTCCACTCCTCGTGGGAGATCTCGTAGCGGCTCATGGCGAACGGCTCGCGCTCGTCATCCCCCGGGATGACCACCATCAGCGGGCTGCGTACCCGGTCGTGCAGCAGGTCATGGCAGATGGCCCGGGCGCGCCGCCCGTGGCCGGCCAGGTCCTCGGTGCAGGGGCGGTTGGTCTCGATGGGCTCCCATTCCTCGGTGGCGGCCTCGGCACCGGAGACCTGGGCGGCATCGCGCAGGGCGCGGATGTCCTGACCGGCGCGGAGCACGGCGCTCTCCCGCCAGCGGTGGCGGGCGATCCGCTCACTGAGCTCGGCGATGGCGTCGCCGTAGTCGGGGTTGTCGGTCCAGGCCTGGCGCGCCTCGGTGAGGTACTCGCGGGCGGCCTGGAAGTCCTGGTTGTCGGCCGCTTCCTCGTGGTTTCTGAAGGCCGTGCGCGCCCGCTCCAGCCGGTTCTCCAGATCGGTGGCGAAATCTCGGACCTCGGGATGATCCGCGTAGTCCTCCTGCTCCTGTGCCCGTTCGAGCATCTCCCGCGCCTCGTTCAGACGCCCCGCGGAGAGGGCCGCCCGGGCCGCACGCCCCTCGGGCCAGGGCGGCGGGGCCAGTGATTCGCGCACCCGCACGATGTCGTCGTTGCCCGGGAAGATGTTGGCGGCACGGGTGGCCAGCCGCTCACCGGCCTCGCGGTCTTCCTCGGCCAGTTCGAGGGCGCGCTCCGAGAGGATCTGGACGTAGTCCGTCTCGAGGTCCTGATACTCCGCCGGGGCCGTGGTTCGCAGCTCGCTGATCATACGCTGGACCTCGGAGGTGTCGAAGTGGTCCGACTCGCGGAATATCTCGTCCAGCTCGGCGGTGTGCGCCTCCACCATGTAGTCGTCGCGCGACGACTGCAGGTCGAAGTTGTCCGGGGCGTGCTCCAGGCCGCGCTCGGCCAGCCGCTGCGCCGCGCGGTAGTCGCCGTCGGTCGCCTCGTCGTTGGCGACGGCGGCGTAGGCATCCGCCATGGCGTCGGCGGCGGTGAAGGTCATGAAGGGATCGTCGTCATCGATGAACTCGCCCAGCTCCTCGAGGGTCGCTTCGGCGTCGCGCAACTCCCGCGCCCGGGCCTGGACCAGCAGGGTCTCCTGCAGGCCGCGCACGTGGGCTTCGATGACGGCCTCTTCGCGATCCTTGCGGAAGGCGGTGATGGCGTCGGCCATTGCCTCGTGGCGCTCCTGCAGGTCCGGCTCCACCAGGGTGAAGTGCTGTGCCCGCGCCAGAAGGTGGCGGGCGGCGTCGAAGCGGTCGTCCTCGGTGAGCGCATCGACCCGGTCGTTGTAGGCGGTGGTGAGTGCGGCCTCCATCGTCTCAAGGCGGTCGGTGGCCTCAAGGCCCGCGAGCCGCCGCAGCTGGAAGCGCACGTCGGCCTCCCAGTCGCGATCGAAGGTGGGGTCCGCCAGCAGCGCCTCCAGTTCCTCCTCCGCGGCGGCGGCCAGGGTGTCGCGGGCCGCCTCCGGGTCGTCGTCGTGGGCGGCGATCTCCAGCGCCATCAGGGCGTCGTGCTGGTCGAGGGCGCTCAGCAGCGCCCGCTCCTCTTCCAGGGTGTCGGCGAGGGCGGCGGCGTCCTCGCCATCCAGCAGCCCATCGACGTGGGACCGGGCCAGCGGCGCGCCCGTCTCACGCAGGTAGTCCATCATGGTGTCACCGGGGGCGATCCGTGCCAGCTCCACGATATCGTCGCGGACGCCGACGAAGTCGGACCAGCTGTCGAAGCCGTTGCCGTCGGATTCCAGGCGCTCGAGGAGCGTGGCGACACGTTCGCGTCGCTCGGCCCCCTCCCGCGCCTCGGCCAGTCGGTCCCGGGCGTTGATCAGGTCCACGTCGTCGGCCATGTGCGCCAGGCCTTCCTCGATATAGCGCTCGGCGGTATCGAGGTCGCCGCTGTTGATGCTGGCCTGGGCCGCCGAGGCGAAGGCGTCGGGAACGCGCGGGTCCTCGAGCAGGCCGTGCTCCGGGTCCACCTCGGCGATCATCTCCAGCGCGGCGGTGACGGTGACCGCCTCGCCGTCGCCGTCCTCGGCCAGCAGCCGGTCCGCGCCCAGCGCCTCGGTGAGCAGCTGGTTGAGCTCGTTGAGGCGACGGCTGCGCATGAGTTCGAGATCGTCGGCCATGCCGTCGACAGTGGCGGAGTCGGGGTAGAGGAAACGGGCACGCGCCAGCTGCGCCTCGGCCCGGTTGAAGTCGTACCGCCCCGCCTCGAGGTCCACGGCCTCGTGGATCAGGTCCCGGAAGTAGGGCTGCAGCACGTCACGACTGGCGTCGGCGACCTCCCCGCGCGGAGCGCCGCCGATCTCCTGCAGTTCACTGAAGGCGGCCTCGATGCGCTCGGGCTCCTCGGTCTCGATCTGGGCGATGAGGCCGTCGATCTGGCGCTGCTCCAGCCAGTTCATGATCGGCACCGCCGAGGCGATGGCCAGCACCACGGCAAAGGCGGAGCCGAGGACGTAGGGGTTCTTGTGCCAGTTGGCCTTGCCCTCGAACTCCTCCAGGAAGGTCTCGACGTCGGGGCTGCGTTTCTCCCGCTCGAAGGCGAGGCCGCGCGCCAGCCCCTTGTTCTGGCGCTTGGTCAGGTGCTTGACCGGCGCCATGGTCATGCCGGCGTCCTTGGCCTTCTGCGCCGACTTCTTGCCGAACGGGTGGTAGCCGGTGAGCAGCTCGTAGGCCACGCAGGCGAGCGCGTAGATGTCGTCCTGGAACGACGGCTCCTTGCCCTGGAGCATCTCCAGCGAGGCGTAGGCCGGGGTCAGGGCGCCGAGGTCCTGGGCATCGAAGACCGTCTTCTGCTCCTCGCCGCCCTCGTCATCGTCGTCGTGGTCACCGGCCTGCACCGCCCGGGCGATGCCGAAGTCCAGGGTCTTGTGGACGCCGTCGTCGCAGTAGAAGGCATTGCCCGGCTTGAAGTCGGAGTGGACGATGCCGCGCTGGTGGGCATAGGAGAGCGCCGCCCCCAGCTGGCTGACGATGTCGAACGCCTCGTCGAAGGGCAGCCCCTTCTTCGGCCGCACCACCTTCTTGATGAAGCGGTCCAGCGGCTGGCCCACCATCATCTCCATGGTGATGAAGACCTGGTTGCTATCCCGGGCAATGCGGTCGAAGTCGTAGACCGTGGCGATGTTCGGGTGGGCCAGCTTCTGCTGGCGGCTTGCTTCGCGCTGCAGGGCGATGAACGCCTCGGGGTGCTGACCGAAGTCCTCGGTGAGCACCTTCATCGCCAGGTTGGGGTTCTTGTCCTGGGCCTCGACCTTGATCAGGTCGCGGGCGGCGAACACCTTGCCCATGCCGCCGGAGCCGAGCACCTTGTCGAGGACGAAGCGGTCCTTGATCACCACCCCGGGGCCGAGCTTGACCCCGCCGTCGCCCTCGCCGCCGACATCCCAGGAGCGCTGGGAGGTGTTGGTGGTGCCGTCGGTGGTGTTGTAACCGGTGGTGCCGTAGCCGGTGGTCCCATTCGTGGTCTGCGAGGTCCGGCTGGTGTCCATGCCGCCGGTGAAGCCCTCGGTATTGACGACGGTGGCGGCATCGTCGTCATCCTCATCCGCCGCCGAGGGCGCGGCGATGACGGTGGCAGCATCGTCGTCATCCTCACTCACCGCCGAGGGCGAGGCGATGACGGTGGCCGCGTCGTCGTCATCCGCATCGTCACCGCCCGCAGGGGGGCGGGCGATGACGGTGGCCGCGTCATCGTCGTCCTCTTCCTCGGCGTCGGCGGTCGTGAATCCGCCGGTGCCGGTGATGACGGTGGCGGCCTCGTCCTCGTCCCCCTCGGGACCGAGGGTCGGATCGTTGTCGCTCTCCTCGATGGCGACCAGGGTGCGCGTCAGGAAACGGCGGGTGATCTCGTCGAGGCGGCCGGCCTCGGTGGCGGCGTTGATGGCCTCGATGGCCTCGGGGATGGCCTCGGGGTTGTCATCATACCGTGCGTGGAGCTGCCGCACCGCCTCTTCCAGGGAGAGCTCCTGGCGTTCCAGCCGGCCGATGCAGGTCTCCATGTCCGCCAAGTTCGGCCCTCCCTAGGCGTCTTCGGGTACGTCGAGGACAATAACGGTCACGTTGTCCTTGGCGCCGCGCTGCAGGGTGAGGTCGATGAACTCCAGGGCGCACTCCTCGGGCCCTCCCTGCGCCAGCATCTGCTCTATTTCGGTGGCGTTGATGTGTCGCATGAGGCCGTCGGTGCAGAGCAACAGCCGGTCGTTGGGGCGCAACTCGAGGAGATCGGCGTCCAGCTGCAGGTCGTCGTGGCTGCCCACGGCCCGGGTGATGATGTGGCCCTCGGGGTGATTCTCGGCCTGCTCCCGCGTCAGCAGCCCCTGGCTGATGTAGTACTCCACCTGGGAGTGGTCGGTGGTGATCTGGCTCAGGTGGCCGTTGCGCAGGCGGTAGAGGCGGCTGTCACCGGCCCAGAGGAAGACGCCGACGTGGTCCTCGACCACCAGCGCCACCACGGTACTGCCGATGGTGCCGTCGCCCTGCCCCTCCCGGGCCAGGGCATTGAGTTCATCGTTGACCGCGTCGATGCGGTCCTCGATCTCGTCCACGCGCTGGGCCAGCGGCTTGTCGGCCTGAATGGACTCCAGCGACTCGACGATGCGACGGCTGGCCACATCGCCGGCATCGTGGCCGCCCATGCCGTCGGCGACGACCCAGATCCCCTGTTCCGGCAGGTTCAGATAGGAGTCCTCGTTGACCCGCCGAACGTAGCCACGGTGGGTTATCCCGTGCGAGTGCCAGGCGGGTTGCTGGCCGCTCCCGTCCCCTTTCCGTGTGGCTCCCATGGCGTCATTCCTGTCCGCTGGTCTGTTCGAAGGTGACGATGTTCTCGTTGGCCTCGCCGGTGATCTCTCGGCCGAGACTGATCTGGCCGGTACCGCTGATGGGGAGCTCTTCCCGCCGCAGGAACTGCGGGGCGGCGTCGCCCTGCTGGACGTAGCTGCCATTGGTGCTCTGGTCGACCACGAAGACCTTGTCGCGGCGCAACTCGATGCGCACGTGCTGGCGGGAGGCGAGCTCCTCCTTGACCTGGATGTCGCAGACCGCGCCGCGCCCGAGGGTCAGCGACTCGCGCTCGGGGCTGACTTCGTACTCGGCCCCCTGATAGACGATCCGCATGCGTGCCGGCTCGGCGGTGTTGGCGACCATGGCCGGCATGTCGGCGGCCATGTGGGTGACCGCGTCCTGCTCCCAGATCACCTCGACGATCTCCAGCTCGCCCTTGCCCTTGACGTAGGCGTAGTCGACGAAGCGGGTGTCCTCCTTGAGGCCCGCCGGCAATTCCTCGGCGGTGAGGCTGGTGGTGATGATCTGCTTCGGCTTGGCCTGGGCGGCCATGCGGGCGGCCACGTTCACGGCGTCGCCAAAGACATCCCCCGACTTCTCGATGGCCGGGCCGTGGTGGTAGCCGACCTTGATGTGGATGGGAGTGGGGTATTCACCCTCTTCGTTGAGCTCCTCGATGGTCTCCTGCATCTCGGTCGCGGCATTGGTGGCGACCTCGGCGGAGGGGAAGGTGCACATCACCTCGTCACCGATGGTCTTGATCACCGTGCCGTTGAAGTTCTCGGTGATCTTCATCAGATAGTCGAGAGTCTGGCCGATTATGGCGTTGGCCTGCTCGTCGCCCAGGGTGTCGTACAGCTTGGTGCTGCCGCTGACGTCCGCGAAGAGGATGGAGAGGTTCTTGTTGCGCTTGAACATGGGCGGTTTCACGCTGCCGAAGGCTGAAAATTTGAAGTGTATAGCAGAATTCATAGGTTGGATCGAGTCAAGTTGCGAAGGCCCAAAATTTGGTCAACCGGCGCGCCGTACCGCGCGCCCGGCCCGCCTCTGCCATCCCGCGAACCCTCCCGCCCGTCCCGCCGCATGGCGAGGGACAAGACGTTGCCCGATGCTTGGGGTAGAATGGCGCCCAATTTATCCCGGTTCACGACCAACATCCCGACAACAGAGGGGGCAAGCCCATGTCCGAAAAGCATCCCATCGTGGCGGTGACCGGTTCTTCCGGCGCCGGGACCTCCACCGTCAAGCGCGCCTTCGAGCACATCTTCCGGCGCGAGGAGATCACCCCGGCGATCATCGAGGGGGATTCCTACCACCGCTATGACCGCGCGGCGATGAAGGAGGAGATGAACAAGGCTCAGCAGGAAGGGCGCAACCTGAGCCATTTCGGCCCCGAGGCCAACGTCTTCGACAAGCTCGAGGAGACCTTCGCCGACTACGCCGCCAAGGGGGTGTGCAACCGCCGCTACTACCTCCACAACGACGAGGAGGCGGAACACCACAACGCGCGGCTGGGGACGGACAAGAAGGCGGGTGAGTTCACCCCGTGGGAAGAGATCCCCGCTGACACCGATCTGCTGTTCTACGAGGGTCTGCACGGGCTGGTCGAGACCCCGGAGGCGAACCCGGCCCGGCACGTCGACCTCGGTGTCGGCGTGGTGCCCATCGTCAACCTCGAGTGGATCCAGAAGATCCACCGCGACAGCGCCGAGCGCGGCTACTCCGCCGAGGCCATCGTCGACACCATGCTGCGGCGCATGCCCGACTACATCAATCACATCACGCCGCAGTTCTCGCGCACCCATGTGAACTTCCAGCGCGTGCCGACGGTGGACACCTCCAATCCGTTCATCGCCCGCGATGTGCCGACCCCGGACGAGTCCATGGTGGTGATCCGCTTCCGGGACCCCGACCAGGTCGACTTCCCCTACCTGCTCAACATGATCAGCGACTCGTTCATGAGCCGGCCCAATACCCTGGTCGTCCCCGGCGGCAAGATGGGCTTCGCCATGGAGGTGATCCTTACCCCCATGCTCCACGAGATGATCGAGCGCAAGCGCAAGAAGGGCTGAACGCCTTGCCTTTGCGCGGGAGGCGGTGATGCGTCTCTGGCAGCAGGGCCTGCTCATGGCCTCGCGCTGGGCCTGGCGCGTGGCCAGAGAGGGGGTTGTGCTCCCCGTGCCGCGTTCCGTCCTGGAGCGGCTCGCCACAAAGCTGGATGATGCCACCATCGAGGACCTGACCATCGAGCCGCGCCCCGAGGGCCGGCTGCGCGTGGCCGGGCGCAAGAAGGTGGGGGTCTGGCTCGATTTCGAGATCGTCTTCGAGCTGGCGGCGCCGGGGCCCGGCGATCCGCCGCGCTCGTTGATCCTCATCCCGGAGTCGGTGTCGCCCTTCCCGGCGCGCGGGCCGATGCTCTCCGCCATGGAGGCGCTCAACGGCGTCGAACGCCGGGGCGATCGCATCCGCCTGAATCTGGACACCCTGATGACCGGCCATGAGTGGGGGCGCAAGGTACCCGCCGCGGTCCGTGAGCGGGTGCGGGTCGCGGATGTGGGCACGGCGGAGGGGCGCATCCGGCTGACGTTGCGTCTCTCGGGCAGCGCCCGCGGGTCGGAACCGGCACAGCGGGGCGACGCATGAGCGCCCACGGCCTGACCGACGAGGCGGGTCGTCCGGAGGGGTTCCGGGTCTACCTCCATCACCGTGTTCTGGGGATGCTCTTCCTGGGTTTCGCCGCCGGGCTGCCGTTGTTACTGGTGGGCGGGACCTTCACCGCCTGGCTGCGTGACATCGGCATCGAGCTGGCGGCCATCGGCTTCCTCAGCTGGGTCGGCATGGCCCACAGCATCAAGGTGCTCTGGGCACCCGTGGTGGACCGTCTGCCGCTGCCGGTCATGACGCGGTTCTTCGGGCGTCGGCGGGCGTGGATGCTGCTGGCCCAGCTGATCATCGCCGCCTCCCTGCTCGGCATGGCGCTGACCGATCCCCACGAGCACCTCTGGCTGGTGGCGGTCTGGGCCATCGGCGCCGCCTTCGGCTCGGCCACCCAGGACGTGGCCATCGACGCCTACCGGGTGGAGGCGGTGGCGCGCCAGCGCCAGGCGGCCATGGCGGCGACCTACGTCCTCGGCTACCGGGTGGCGCTGCTTGCCGCCGGGGCGGGGGCGCTGCATGTCGCCGCCGTGGGGAACTGGACGCTGGCCTATACGGCCATGGCCATCCTCATGGGGATCGGGATCACGACCACCCTGATCATCCGGGAGCCGGAGGTGGCGGTGAACGGGCAGACGCGCCAGCTGGAACAGCGCGTCACCGATTACCTGGAGCGCACCGCCCACGTCGGGATCCGGCGCAATGTGACCGCCTGGTTCATCGGGGCGGTGATCTGTCCCTTTGCCGATTTCTTCAAGCGCTACGGCCTGGCCGCCCTGGCGGTGATCCTGTTCGTCGCCACCTTCCGGATCAGCGATATCTTCATGGGGGTGATGGCCAACCCCTTCTTCCTGGATCTCGGTTTCTCCAAGGAGCAGATCGCCAATGTGGCGGCGGCCTTCGGCCTGGCCATGACGCTGACCGGGGCCCTGCTCGGCGGGGTGCTGGTGGCGCGCTTCGGCATCGCGCCGATGCTGGTCTTCACGGCCATCATGGCGCCGTTGACCAACCTGACCTTCTCCTGGTTGGCCGGGATCGGGCCGGAGCTGTACGGGCTGGTGGCCGCCATCATGGCGGACAACATCACCGGCGGCATGGCCATCTCGGTCTTCATCGCCTATCTCTCGTCGCTGACCAACACGGCCTACACGGCAACCCAGTACGCCCTGTTCAGCTCCCTGATGACCCTGCCCGGACAGTTCATGGGCGGCTTCACCGGTGTGGTGGCCGAGGCGGTGGGGTGGGGGCCCTTCTTCGTCATCGCCGCCGCCATGGGACTACCGGCCATCGCCCTGGCGCTGCTGCTGATCCGCGTGGCCCACCCCGACGAGATGCGCCAGCCCGGCAAGTCGGTCGAGGCGCCCAATTCCTGACCGTTCGCGCGCCGCGCGGTTGTGGGGCATCCGGCTGCCGGTTAGATTTGAATGCCAGCCGGGAGGACACCGGGTATCGCAGGAACGGAGGGCGAGATGCAGAAGATGATCGATATCCTCAGCTGGCTGGATGACGACGACATCGAGTGGATGGCGGCCCATGGTCAGCGCTTCACCGCCGACGCCGGCGAGGTGGTGGTGGAGCGGGGGCAGCGCGGGGTGTGGTTCTTCGTTGTCCTCGAGGGGGATCTGATGGTCGAGAAGATGACCTGGGAGCCGCTGGCGGAGCTCCATCCCGGGGATGTCATCGGGGAACTCAGCCTGCTCGACAACGGCCCCGCCTCGGCCACGGTGCGTGCGGTGGATTCGGTGGTGCTGCTCGGGGTGCCGATGGACGCCCTGATGACCCGGATCGAGACCGACGACCCGTTCGGCAAGCGGCTCTACTGGGCCATCGCCGAGTTCCTGGCCGTGCGGATGCGCCGGACCATGCGCCACTTCACCGAGCCGGGGGGCGCGTCGGCGGACGATACGCTCTGCCCGGTGGGTTCCGGTCGCCAGGACGAGCTGATGGAGACCCTGGCGCGCGCGCCGTTGGCCGGGCCGCTGGCGGCGCAGTCGCTCTCGGCGTAGACAGCGATTACAGGTTGATCCCGGCGTCCTCGATCTCGGGGAGTGCCGGATCCTCGCCGGCGGCCACGGCGCGCAGCCAGGCGATCTCCTTGGCCCAACCCTCTTCACCGGCCGGGGTCTCCAGAAACAGCGGGATGTCGCGGGTGCGCGGGTCGGTGACCATGCGCCGGAAGGCCTCGCGTCCGATATGGCCGCGCCCGAGCAGGGCGTGGCGGTCCTTGCGTGATTCGAACGGCGCCTTGGAGTCGTTGGCGTGGAAGGCTACCAGCCGTTCCATGCCCAGTTCGCGTTCGAAGGCCGCCCACATGGCTTCCCAGCCCTCGTCGGTGTGCAGGGCGTAGCCGGCGGCGAAGGCGTGGGCGGTGTCGATGCAGACCCCGAACCGCTCCGGTTGCTCCAGTTCGGCGATGATCGCCGCCAGTTCCTCGAAGGTGCGCCCCAGCGTGCTCCCCTGACCCGCCACGTTCTCCAGTACCAGCAGCACGTCGGTCTTGTCGGCGTGCTCGCGGCAGAGCTGGTTGAGGCGTTCAGCGATGGTGGCGAGCCCGGCCGCCTCGCCGGAGCCGGTGTGGGCGCCGGGATGGAAATTCAGATAGTCGACCCCGAGCTGGTGGCAGCGGGTGATCTCGTCGCCCATGGCGGCCAGCGTCTTGTCACGCTTGTCGGCGTCCGGGGTGGCGAGGTTGAGCAGGTAGGAGGCGTGGCTCATCACCGTGCGCAGGCCCGCCTTCTCGCGCGCCGAACGGAAACGCTCGGCCTCGTCGTCGGTCACCGGTTTGGCCTGCCACTGACGCTGGTTGCGGGTGAAGATCTGGATGCAGTCGGCGCCGATGGCGTGGCCCCGGGCCGGGGCGTTCTCGGCGCCGCCGGCGGCGGAGACGTGGGCTCCCAGTTGCATGGTCTCTCCTGAAGGGTTGGTTGGATACGGGGTTCAGTCGGCCAGCCGGGCGGTCAGATCGTGTTCGTCCGCCCCGGTGATGGTGGCCTCGATGAAGTCGCCGGGGGCGATGTCGTCCGGGTCGATGTCGTCGATGGCGATGTGACCGTCCACCTCCGGCGCCTCGGCGGCGGAGCGGGCGTAGACCGTGCCGTCCTTGCCCACGGAGTCCACCAGCACCACCTCGGTGCGGCCGATGCGCCGCGCCAGCCGCTGGGCGCTGATGGAGGCCTGGAGCGCCATCAGTCGCTCCAGCCGCTCCGCCTTGACCGCGTCCGGCACCGGATCGGGGAGCTGGTTGGCCGGCGCCCCCGTCACCGGGGAATAGGTGAAGGCGCCGGCGCGATCGATCTCGGCGGCGGCCACGAATTCCAGCAGCTGTTCGAAGTCGGCCTCGGTCTCGCCCGGGAAGCCGACGATGAAGGTCGAACGCAGGGTCAGCTCCGGGCAGGTGGCGCGCCACGACTCGATGCGGCGCAGGGCGTTCTCGGCGTTGGCCGGCCGCTTCATCGCCTTGAGCACGGTCGGGCTGGCGTGCTGCAGCGGGATGTCGAGGTAGGGCAGCACCCGCCCTTCGGCCATCAGTTCCACCAGCTCGTCCACGTGGGGGTAGGGGTAGATGTAGTGCAGTCGCACCCACGGGGCGATGTCGCCGAGTTCGCGCACAAGCTCGGTGATGCGCGTCTTCACCGGTCGGCCGCCCCAGAAATCGGTGCGGTAGCGGACATCGACGCCGTAGGCCGAGGTGTCCTGGGCGACCACGGCCAGCTCGCGCACGCCGGCCGTCGTCAGCGCCTCTGCCTCGCTGAGTACATCGCCCGGCGCCCGGCTCTCCAGATCGCCGCGCAGCTGCGGGATGACGCAGAAGGTGCAGCGGTGGTTGCAGCCCTCGCTGATCTTCAGCCACGCGGTGTGGCGCGGGGTCAGCTTCACGCCGCCGGGCGGCAGCAGATCGGTGAACGGATCGTGGGCCGGCGGCAGGTGCTCGTGGACCGCCGCCAGTACCGCGTCGGCGGAGTCGGGGCCGGTGATGGCCAGCACCTTCGGGTGGGTCTCGCGGATCACCGCCTCGCGCGCCCCGAGGCAGCCGGTGACGATGACCCGGCCGTTCTCGTCCAGCGCCTCGCCGATGGCGTCCAGCGACTCGGCCACGGCGTCGTCGATGAAGCCGCAGGTGTTGACGATCACCAGCTCGGCCTCGTCGTAGCGCGGCGTGATCACGTAGCCCTCGGCCCGCAGCTGCGACAGGATCCGTTCGGAATCCACGGTCGCCTTGGGGCAGCCGAGGCTGATGAAGCCGATGGGTGTCGGGGGCTGGGACAAGAGTCTTTCTCCGTTCAGGCCAATCGCGTAGTGTACGGGATCCGACCCCCCGAACCGAAGCAGAGAGGAGTTCCGATGGAGTATCGTCAACTGGGCCGCACCGGGATCGAGGTCAGCACCATCTGCCTCGGCACCATGACCTGGGGTGAGCAGAACAGCGAGGCCGACGCCCACGCCCAGCTCGATTTCGCCATGGACCAGGGCATCAACTTCATCGACACCGCCGAGCTCTACGCGGTGCCGCCGCGCCCGGAGACCTTCACTCTCACCGAGCAGTACATCGGCAACTGGCTGGCCAAGCGTGGCCAGCGGGACGATCTGGTCATCGCCACCAAGGTCGCCGGCCCCGGCCCGGAGCACATCCGCGGCGGCCACACCCGCTTCAACCGCGAGACCCTCCACGCCGCCATCGACGCCTCGCTGCAGCGGCTGCAGACCGACTACATCGATCTCTACCAGCTGCACTGGCCGGAGCGGCCGAGCAACTACTTCGGTCGCCTCGGCTACACCGTGCAGGACGATCCCGACGACCTGACGCCCATGGAGGAGACCCTCACCGCGCTCAAGGAGGCGGTGGACGCCGGGAAGGTGCGCCACATCGGCCTCTCCAACGAGACGCCGTGGGGGGTGATGCGCTTCCTGCAGCTGGCCGAACGCCTTGACCTGCCCCGGGTGGTCTCGGTGCAGAACCCGTACAACCTGCTCAACCGCACCTTCGAGATCGGTCTGGCCGAGGTCGCCCATCGCGAGCAGACCGGGCTGCTGGCCTATTCGCCGCTGGCCTTCGGTGCCCTGGCCGGCAAGTACATCGACGGCGCCCGGCCCGAGGGCGCGCGGTTGACCCTGTTCCCCCACTTCGACCGCTACGTCGGCGAGCAGGCGGTGGCCGCCACCGAGGAGTACGTCGCCCTGGCCCACGCCCACGAGCTCGACCCGGCGCAGATGGCGCTGGCCTACGTCAACAGCCGGCCGTTCCTGACCAGCAACATCATCGGCGCTACCAACCTCGACCAGCTGGCGGCGAACATCGCCAGCATCGACCTGACGTTGAGTGAGGCGGTCATCGAGGGCATCGAGGCGATCCACACCCGCTACCCCAACCCGAGCCCGTAAGGAGAGCAGCGGATGAGTGACTGTATCTTCTGTCGCATCGTCGCCGGCGAGATCCCGGCCGACAAGCTCTACGAGGACGATGAGGTGGTCGCCTTCCGCGACCTCGAACCGCAGGCGCCGCACCACATCCTGATCATCCCGAAGCGCCACATCAGCACCCTCAACGACTTCGCGCCGGAGGACGCGCCGCTGATCGGCAAGCTGGTGCTCACCGCCCAGCACCTGGCGCAGGAGCTCGGCTTCGCCGACGCCGGCTACCGGCTGAACTGGAACGCCAACGCCGACGGCGGCCAGACGGTGTTCCACGTCCACCTGCACCTGCTGGCCGGGCGGCGGTTCACCTGGCCGCCGGGCTGAGGACACCGGGGCGACCATGACCCGCCTGCTCGCCATCGGCGACATCCATCTGGGGCGGCAGCCATCGCGGTTGCCGCCCCAGCTGCGTGAGCAGGGACTGACCCCGGCGGCGGCCCTGGAGCGTGCCGTGGATTGCGCCATCGAAGCGAGGGTGGCGGCGGTGCTGCTGGCCGGCGACGTGGTCGAACAGGAGGACGATCTCTACGAGGCGCTGGGCGATCTGGAACGTGCCGTGCGCCGCCTCGACGATGCCGGGATCCCGGTCTACGGCGTCGCCGGCAACCACGACACCACGGTGCTGCCGCGCCTGGCCGACGCCATTCCGGCCTTCACCCTGCTCGGTCGCGGGGGGGAGTGGGAGACGGTGGCGATCGCCGGGGTCACCATCAGCGGCTGGTCCTTCCCCCAGCCGACCTGGCCGGAGAGCCCGTTGGCCACCGGGCCCGGGAAGGCGCCGCCGGGACGCCCCCACCTCGGCCTGCTGCACTGTGATCGCGACCAGTCGGCCAGCCACTACGCCCCGGTCAGCGGGCGCGCCCTGGCCGCGGCCCCGGTGAACGCCTGGCTGCTCGGCCACATCCACCGCCCCGATGACCTGGCGGCAGCACCGGGCGGCGGCTACCTCGGCTCGCTCATGGGGCTGGATCCCGGTGAACCGGGCGCCCACGGCCCGTGGCTGGTGACCGTCGCCGACGATGGCCGCGTCACATTCCGGCAGCAGCCCATCTCGCCCCTGCGCTGGGAGACGGTGGCGGTGGATCTGACCGAACTCGCCGATCCGGAGGCGCTGCCCGCTCTGGTGACCGGCGCCCTGGACCGCCTCCACGACGAACTGGTGGCGGCGGGGCCGCTGCCCCGGGCCGTGGGGTGCCGGCTGCGCTTCATCGGACGCACCCCCCACCGTGCCGCCGTCGAGGCCGAGCTGGCGCAGGGGGACCTGACGGATTATCGACGCGAGCGCGATGGCTGTGCGTACTTCGTCGAGGCGTGGCGAATGGCGGCACAGCCGGCGCTGGACCTCGACGAGCTTGCCATGGGCAGCGATCCGGTGGCGTTGCTGGCCGCCCGGCTGCGCATCCTGGAAGGGCCCGACTCCCCGGAGCGCCGGACCCTGCTCGCCGAGGCGCGGGAACAGCTGCGTCCGCAGTGGCAGGCGCGTGAGTTCGCCGGCCTCGGCGACGGCGAGCCGGATGATGACGAATTGCTGGCGGTGGTCCGCGAGGCCGGGCTGCAGGCACTGGACGCGCTGCTGGACCAGCGGGAGGCGTCGTGAGGCTGCGCGAACTGGCGATCCGGCGGCTGCCGGGGATCGACCGTCCCTTCGAGCTCGACGGGCTGGCCGACGGCATCAATCTGGTGGTCGGCCCCAACGCCGGCGGCAAGAGCAGCCTGGTGCGCGCGGTCCTGGCCCTGCTGGACGAGCGCGGCTCCGTGAACAACGCCGGGGGCGCCGCCGTGCACCTGGCCGCCCGCTGGCACGCCGACGACGGTGGCGAATGGCAGGTGGAACGGCTGGGCCGCGAGACCAGCTGGCAGCGCGACGGTCGAGCGAGCGCCCCGCCGAACCTGCCCGAGCCCCATCTGCTGCCGTGCTACACCCTCGGTGCCGAGAGCCTCGGCGCGGTGGAGCGGGCCGAGACCGAGGCGCACATCGAGGGGGTCCT
This sequence comes from uncultured Ectothiorhodospiraceae bacterium, assembly GCA_964525685.1. Classification (GTDB taxonomy): domain Bacteria; phylum Pseudomonadota; class Gammaproteobacteria; order Thiohalospirales; family Thiohalospiraceae; genus Thiohalospira. The sequence goes on from CAZGJO010000003.1 coordinate 18,043, forward strand.
GCGCCGTCAGCTGGCCGGAGGTTTCGATCTACCGGCGCTCAGCGCCGACGGCGGCCCGTTCCACCGCAAGACGACCCTGGGACGCGAGCCGGCCCAGCGGCTGCGCGAGGCGGAGGACGAGCTGACGGAGGCCCACAACGAACAGCGCCGCCTGCGGGCATCGGAGGAGCAGCTGGCGGCGCTGGAGGAGCGCCTGGCGGCGGCCCGTGCCAGTCGTGAACGCCTGCCGCGACTGGAGAAGGCGCGGGAGCTGGCGGGGGCGGTCAACGCCCTGGCCGACGCCGAACACGCCGTGGCCGCCTTCCCCGATGGCATGGCGCGGCTCAAGGGCGACGAGCGTCAACGTATCGACGCCGAGGGGCAACAGCGCGAGGAGGCGGCCCAGCGGCACGCCGAGTGTGCGCGGGCGGCGGCCGCGGCCCGGGAGGAGCAGCGCGCCACCGGCCTGACCCACCCCCCGGACGGCGCCACCCTGGAGGCGATGGAGGAGCGCCTGCGCGAGCTGGAGCGCCTGCGCGAACAGCAGGAGACGAACGCGGCGCGGCTGGCCGCCGCTCGCGCCCGCGCTCGGGAGGCGGCCGAGGCCCTGGGCGGCAGCGGCGATCCCGCTCCCCGACTGGATCCCGCCACCATCGCCCGGGTGGAGGAGGCCCTGGAGGGCCTGCGCGATGCCGTGACCCGGCGCGCCGCCCTGGACCATGCCCTGGAGGGCTGGCTCGCCCCGGCCCCCCACGATGATCCGGAGCGGCTGCGGGAGGCGGTGGACGCCCTGGATCGCTGGCTGGCATTGGCGGCGCCGGCCACCGGTGACCGCTGGTCGGCGGCCCTGGGTGTCGGCCTGACGCTGGCCGGTGCGCTCGGCTTCCTGGTCGTCGGTGGTGCCACGCCGCCGGTCTTCGGCCTCGCCGCCGTGGCTGCGGGCGGTGCCGTTCTGGCCGCCTGGCCGGCCCTGCGTGAGCGGCTCGAACGCCGCCGCCGCGCCGCCGCCCGCCGGGAGCTGGAGGACCACTGGCTGCGGATCCATCGCGCCCACGGCATCGAGTCCCCCGAGGTGTGGGAGCGGGACGCCGTGACCACCTGCCGGAGTCGGCTCGCCAATCGATTGGCGCGGGCCGAACGGGCCGAGCAGGCCGAAGGTCAGCGTCGGCGGCTGGAAGAGGAGCGCCAGCGCTGTCGTCAGGCGGAGGAAGAGGCCGAGGCAGCGCTGGCCGCCTGGGTCCCCGAGGTCGGCTTCGACCCGCGCCAACACCCGGCCGCCCTGGGTCGCTGGCTGCACCGGGCGGCGGCCCATGACGCTGCGGCGGCAGAGGTGGCCGAGGCCGAAGCGGAGCAGGCCCGCCTGCGGCAGCGGGCCGAGGAGACGGCGGCGGCGCTGGTGGACGAACTGGGCCACTGGTCGCCGGTCACCGATGAGGGCGCCTCTTCTCTGTCACCGGCCAGTGACTCGGCCGCCCTGCGCGCCGCCCTGAAACGCCTGCGCGAGCGCGCCGAACAGCATCGCCAGGCCGCGCGCCGGGCCGCCGAGCAGCAACAGCGGGCCGAGGAGCACGGCGAGGCCGTGGCGGCGCGGGACGCCGCTATCGCCGCCATCTACCGCGAAGCGGGTCTGGCGGCCGACGCCTCCGGCGAACTGGATGACCGGTTGGAGCGGTTCGAGGCGTGGCGAGAGGCGGTCCGCGAGCGTGACCTTCTGCGGCGCCAAGTGGACCAGCTTCGCACCCAGCTGACCGAGCAGCCGGAGTGGTTGGCGGCGGCCGATGCCGGCGACACGGCGCGACTGGATCGGGCGCTGGCGGAGGAGCAGGCGGCGGCCGCCGAGTACGACCGCCACCAGGAGGAGATGACCCGGATCCGCGCTGATCTGGAGCGTGCCCGACAACAGCGGCCGCTGGAGGCCGCACGCGGCAAGGCCCAGGCGGCGCGCGACGCCCTCGTCGAGGTGCGCCGCGAGGCGCTGGTCAAGGGCGCCGGCCAGTGGCTGGTGGAGAGCGTCCAGCAGGAACAGACCCACCGCCATCAGCCGGCCACCCTGCGCCGCTCCGACGACTGGCTCGGTCGCTTCACCCGGGGCGGCTACGGCCTGCGCCTGGATCCCGACACGGGTCGCCTGGGCGCCCTGGAGCATGGCACCGGCCAGTGGCGTGAACCGGCCCAGCTCTCCACCGGTACCCGCATGCAGATGGTGCTGGCGCTGCGCATCGCGTTTGCCCTGGAGAGCGAGGCGGGGCGCGAGCCGCTGCCCTTCTTCCTGGACGAGGCGCTGATCACCACCGATCCCGAGCGCTTTCGCGCCGTGGCCGACAGCCTCGCGCTATTGGCGCGGGAGGCGGGGCGGCAGGTCTTCTACCTCACCGCCCAGCCCGGCGACATCGCGTTGTGGCGGGCGGCCGAGCCGGCGGTGGCGGTCATCGACCTGGCGGCGGTGCGCGGACAGGCGGCCGCCGTCCCCGCCGAGGCGTTGAGCGCGCCGGCGCCGACCCCGGTACCGGCGCCGGCTGCCGACGAAACCCCGGAGGCCTATGCCGAGCGTCTCGGCGTGGCGGCCATCGATCCCTGGCAGCCCGCCGAGGCGATCCCGATCTTCCACCTGCTGCGCGACGACCTCGGCGCCGTCCAGCGCGCCATCAGCCTCGGCGCCCGCCGTCTCGGCGAACTCGAGCACCAGCTCGCCGGCCCGGTGGCCGAGTGGCTCCCGGCGACGACACGGGCCGCCCTGCCGGCACGCTTCGCCGCCGCCCGTGCCTGGCTCGCCACCTGGCGGCGCGGGCGCGGTCGACCGCTGACCCGGGCCGAACTCTCCCTCGTCCACGAGGCCGGGATCGTCACCGACACCTTCTTCGACCGGGTCGCCGAGGTGGTCGAAGAACACGCCGGCGACGCCGCCGCCGTGGTCGACGCCCTGCGCAACAAGGCGGTCTCCGGCTTTCGCAGCAACAAGATCGACGACCTCGAACAGTGGCTCGACGACCACGGCCACCTCGACCGGCGCCCACCCAGCGACGCCGAGGCGCGCTATCAGGCCGCCCTGGAGGCGGTCGCCGACCACGCCCCGGCGCTCGACCCCGAGACCGTCCGCACCTGGTGCCACTGGCTCGAAACCGGCCTGGGGACAGGCCCGACGCGGCCTGTCCCCGGAACGGCCCCCGAAACCGAACCGCAAGAGGAGTGAACACCATGGCCGAAATCGTGCTCTACGGGATCCCCAACTGCGACACCGTGCGCAAGGCACGCAAGTCCCTCGACGCCGCCGAGGTCGAGCACCGCTTCCACGACTTCCGAAAGGATGGTGTTGACGAGGCGCAACTGCGCCGCTGGGTCGAGGTCTTGGGCTGGGAGGCGTTGGTGAACCGGCGTGGCACCACTTGGCGCCAGTTGCCGGAAAAACAGCGCCAGTCCCTGGACACCGAGGCGGCCATCGCCTTGATGGTTGAGCACCCGGCCCTCATCAAGCGCCCGGTCATCGAGAACGGCGACACCACCACCGTTGGCTGGACCCCCGATATCGCCACTGCACTGGGGGCCTGAGAGGGGACAGGCCACGTCGGGCCTGTCCCTTAGGTGTGGTTGGGCAGCGCCATGCCGGTGAGCTTCTTGTACAGGGTCACGGCGTAGCCGTCGGTCATGCCGGCGATGAAGTCGGTGAGGTTGAGCAGCAGCGGGTAGGGCTCGGTGATGCGGCTGGTCTCGCCGGTCAGCGGGTCGCGGTGGTGGAGGAACTGGCTCGGCAGCAGCCGCGCCACGGTCCGCGCCCGGGGTGAGGCCGGTGGCCCGCCCGCCTCGGCCACGGCGGTCTCGTAGACCGCTTCGTGGAAGCGCTCCAGCAGGCCGCCGATGACGCTGTAACCGGCGGCGCAGACCTCCTGGACCTCGACATGGTCGTAGATCCGTTCCCGCGAGATCCCGGCGATGGCCGCCAGCGCCTCGGCCTGGGGCAGGACGTCGGTCAGCTCGCGCTCAAAGCGCCCGGCGAGGATCGCCGCCTCGTTGGCCATGAACGCCTCGGCGGCGGCGTCGACCAGATCGTTGATCGCCCGGGCGCGCAGGTACTCCACCTTCTCCTTGTCGTCGCGCAGCCGCGCCAGCCGCTGTTCCACCACCGTCGCCTGGTCCGGCTTGAGCAGGGCGCGGAAATGGTCGTGGACGGTGGCGTAGTCGAGGATGCCGATGCGAAAGGCGTCCTCGAAATCGACGATCTGGTAGGCGATGTTGTCGGCCGCCTCCATGACGAAGGCCAGCGGGTGGCGACAGAACACCCCGGGGCCATGTTCGATGAGGCCGTTGGCGCGGGCAACGGTGGTGAACAGCTCGGCCTCGGCGGAGAAGTAGCCGTACTTCTTGCGGCTGACGCCGTGGCCGCGGTCGATGGCGTCGGCCGGGCAGGGGTACTTGAGCGCCGCGCCGAGGGTGGCGTGGGTGAGCTGCAGGCCGCCGTCGTTGTCGGGGTTCTGCAGCCGGGTCACCACCCGAAAGCCCTGGGCGTTGCCCTCGAACTGCTCGAATTCGGCGCGCTGGGTGGCGTTGCAGCGCTCCAGCGCGTGGGCGGCGACCGTGCTGGTGGTGATCCAGTGGCGGATGGCGTCCTCGCCGGAGTGGCCGAACGGCGGGTTGCCGATGTCGTGGGCGAGGCAGGCGGCGGCGACGATGGCGCCGATGTCCGCCGGGCTGATGGCGGTGAAGCCCTCGCGCTCGACGATGTGCTCGCCGACCCGAGTACCGAGGGAGCGGCCGACGCAGGAGACCTCGAGACTGTGGGTCAGCCGGGTGCGGACGTAGTCGCTCTCCGCCAGCGGGAAGACCTGGGTCTTGTCCTGCAGCCGGCGGAAGGCGGAGGAGAAGACGATGCGGTCGAAGTCGCGCTGGAAGTCGGTGCGGTGGCGGGTCTCGCTGCGCCCCTCTTCACGGCCGAGGCGGTCGTTGCCGAGCAGCTGCTCCCAGTTCATGGTGGCGGTGGTCATGGCACTCCCGGTGGCTCGGACGGTGGCTTGTCAGGGTATCCAAAAGGGTGCGTCGGCCGCCATTGTAGCCATTCGGGTCGACAGGCGAACACCTGAGACCCCGATCGAGTGATGCGGCGGCCGATGGCTAAAGCCTCGCCCGCCCCGTACAATGGGCCCATGGAAGCCGCTCCCTGGTCGGTCTACATCCTCGAGATGGCCAATGGCGCCTGGTATACCGGGATCGCCACCGACGTCGATGCCCGCTACGCCGCCCACGCCCGGGGGCACGGCGCCCGGGCGGTGCGCATGGGTGGCGGCCCGCGCCGGCTGCTGTGGCGTCAGCCAGTGGCCGGCCACGGTGAGGCGCTGCGGCTGGAGCGGGCGATCAAGGGGCTGAGCCGGGCGCGCAAGGGCGCCCTGATCCGCGGCGAACTGGACTGGAACACCCTGTTGATGGAGACGGCGTGATGGCGACACTGCAGGTAACGGGGCTCTCCGGCGCCGGCTTCGGCCCCGTCGACCTGGAGGTGGCCGCCGGGCGCTGCATCGGCCTGGCCGGCCATTCCGGCTCCGGCAAGAGCCAGATCATGCGCGCCATCGCCGACCTCGAACCGAACAGCGGCAGCGTTCTGCTCGACGGCCGCGAGCGCGAGGCGTGGACCGCCCCCGAGTGGCGCTGTCGGGTGGCCCTGCTGCCGGCGGAGCCGCAGTGGTGGGGCAGCCGGGTCGACGAGCACTTCCCCCACGGCCTGCCGCTGGAGTGGCTGGG
>CAZGJO010000003.1:23848-30861 GCA_964525685.1 uncultured Ectothiorhodospiraceae bacterium
AACAGCTGACCCGGGTCGCCGACTGCAGCTACCGGATCCGTGACGGCCAGCTGGCCGAGACGTGTGGTTCGTCAACGACGGCGGTGCCGGAGCCGGAGCGACAGCCGGTGTCGGAGCCGGCGACCGCCACGACCGAGGGGGGCGACTGATGGAACTGGTCCAGCTCTCCCCCTGGGACCTCTCCCTCGCCGCCGGCCTGATCCTGCTGCTCTCCGGCCTGTCGGTGCTCTCCGGCCTCGGCATCGGCCGGCAGTTCCTCATCGCCGCCGCCCGCACCGTGATCCAGCTGCTGCTGGTGGGGATGGTGCTGGAGATGCTGTTCACCACCACCCAGCCGCTGTGGCTGCTGCCGGTGGCGCTGTTCATGCTGGGGATGGCCACCCGCGAGGTGGTGGCGCGGCAGAAGTACCCCTTTACCGGCCTGTGGAGCTACGGCCTCGGCACCCTGTCGATGTTCATCTCCGCCTTCACCCTGACCCTGATGGCGTTGACGGTGGTGATCAATCCCGAGCCGTGGCACGCCCCGCAGTACGCCATCCCGCTGCTCGGCATGGTGCTCGGCAACACCATGAGCGGGGTCGCCATCGCCCTGGAGCGGTTGACCACCGGAGCACGCGAGCGGCGGATGGTGATCGAACAGCGGCTGATGCTCGGCCAGCCGTGGGCCGAGGCCTTCTCCAGCACCCGGGTCGACGCCATGCGCGCCGGGATGATCCCGACCATCAACGGCATGGCCACCGCCGGGGTGGTCAGCCTGCCGGGGATGATGACCGGTCAGATCCTCGCCGGCGTGCCGCCCATCGAGGCGGTCAAGTACCAGATCCTGGTGATGTTCCTGGTCAGCGCCGGGGCCGGGTTCGGCGCCATGGCGGCGGTCGCCATGGCGTCGCGGCGGCTGTTCGACCCGCGCCACCGGCTGCGCCTCGACCGCCTGCGCTGAGTCCGCGACGGGGCGAGGCCGGCCGCGGGGGCGCGGGTCTCAGGGCATGACCTGCTTGAAGGGGTGGACCTCGACGCGCACATAGGCGCCGCTGGCCAGATAGGGGTCGGCGTCGGCCCAGGCGCGGGCCGCTTCCAGGGAATCGAATTCCGCCACCACCAGGCTGCCGTCGAACCCGGCCGACCCGGGATCGGGGCTGTCGATGGCCGGGAGGGGCCCGGCAAGCACCAGGCGCCCCTCGGCCTTGAGCTGTTCCAGGCGGGCGATGTGGTCGGGACGGGCCGCCTGGCGGGCGGCGAGGCTGTCCTCGGCGTCGTAGCTGCGGATGGCGTAGAGCATGGTTTACCCCCCTCGGGTTGTCGTCGGCGGCGATGGGGCCTAGTTTACAGGGAGCGTCGCGGCCGTGACATCCGTCCGGACGGCGCCCCCGACCAAGGAGAGACGCGATGTCCCTGGGCCTGCTTTCGCTACTGGCGCTGTTGCCGATCCTGACGGTATTCCTGTTGCTCGTGGTCCTGCGCTGGCCCGCGCGGCGAGCCATGCCGGTCGCCTATGTCGTCACGGTGGCCATCGCGGTGGGCTTCTGGGGGACCGAGTGGGCCGTGGTCGGCGCCGCCAGTGTCCACGGGCTGGTGACCGCCGCCAACATCCTCTTCATCGTCTTCGGTGCCATCCTCCTGCTGTACACGTTGCGGGAGAGCGGGGCCATCCAGACCATCCGCCAGGGGTTCATCGGGATATCCCCGGACCGTCGGGTGCAGGCCATCATCGTTGCCTGGCTGTTCGGCGCGCTCATCGAGGGGGCCTCCGGCTTCGGCACCACGGCCGCCATCGCCGCGCCCCTGCTGGTGGCCATCGGCTTCCCGGCCATGGCGGCGGTGACCTCGGCGCTGATCATCCAGTCGACGGCAGTCTCGTTCGGCGCGGTGGGGACTCCGATCCTGCTCGGGGTGAACTCCGGGCTGGCGGGGCAGGAGCTGGTCCTTGAACACATCGACATGCCCTACGCCGAATATCTGGCGCAGATCGGCGCCCAGGTGGCGCTGGTCCACACCCTGGTGGGGATCCTGATCCCGCTGCTGATGGTGGCCATGCTCACCCGCTTCTTCGGTGCATCCCGCTCGTTCCGCGAAGGGTTGCGCGCCTGGCCGTTCGCCCTGTTCGCCGGGGCCGCCTTTACCGGGCCCTATCTGGCCGTGGCGTGGTGGCTGGGGCCGGAGTTTCCCGCGCTGGTCGGTGGGCTGATCGGTCTGATGATCGTGGTGCCGGCGGCGCGGGCCGGATTCCTGGTGCCGCGCGAGACCTTCGACTTCGAGCCGCGCGAGCGCTGGGAGGACCGCTGGCTGAGTCCGATGCAGGATATCGGCGACCCCGACCATCGCGGGGCGCCCATCGGCATGGCGCGGGCGTGGGTGCCGTACGTCGCGGTCGCCGGCCTGCTGGTGCTGACCCGCAGTGTCGAATGGCTGGTGGAACTGCTGCAGCACCCGCGGGTGACCCTGGCGTGGCAGGACATCTTCGGCACCGGGATCGACACCGAGTCCCAGCCGCTCTATCTCCCCGGCTTCGTGTTGCTGCTGGTCTCGTTGCTGACCTACCTGATCCACCACATGTATCAGGAGCCCGGCGCCTATCGGCGAGCCTGGGGGCAGTCGGGGCGCGCGCTGCTGGCGGCCAGCGCCGCGCTGGTCTTCGCGGTGCCCATGGTCCAGGTCTTCATCAACTCGGGGGCCGGCGCGGCCGGCTATGCGTCCATGCCGCTGGTCCTGGCCGAGGGCGTTTCGGCGATCACCGGCGCTTTCTGGCCGCTGTTCTCGCCCCTGGTGGGGGCGATGGGCGCCTTCGTGGCCGGATCGAACACCATCAGCAACATGATGTTCGCGCTGTTCCAGTTCGCCACGGCGGTGGGGATCGACCTGGACGCCCGGGGGGCGTCGCTGGTGGTCGCCCTGCAGGCGGTGGGCGGGGCCGCCGGGAACATGATCTGTGTCCACAACGTGGTGGCCGCCGCCGCGACGGTGGGCATGGCCGGGCGCGAGGGAGACCTGATCCGGCAGGTGCTGCTGCCGCTCACCTACTACGTCCTGGCCGCCGGGGCCGTGGGCATGGCGCTCATCGTCGGCGGGCTCAATGCCTGGTACCTGCTCTGGGCCGGGGTGATCGCGCTGTTCCTCGTCGGCATGGCCCGGGGCGGCAGCAATCGGCACGCGTAAACGGGGACTTGGCAAACCCGTCGGGCTGCGCTTAGAATGGCGCGTTCACCAGTGGCCAGACCCCCAGTTTCGAGGTTTATTCATGCCTGAAGTACGAGTCAAAGAGAACGAGCCGTTCGACGTTGCCCTGCGCCGTTTCAAGCGCGCCTGCGAAAAGGCCGGCGTGCTTTCCGAGGTGCGCCGCCGTGAGTATTACGAAAAGCCCACGGCCGAGCGCAAGCGCAAGGCGGCCGCCGCGGTGAAGCGCTATCAGAAGAAGCTCTCCCGCGAGCAGCAGCGCCGCAAGCGTATGTATTGATCCGACACTGACAGGAGGGCGGGGTATGGCCGGTTCACTGAAGGAGCGCCTCCAGGCCGACATCAAGTCGGCCATGCGCGCCAAGGACAAGGAGCTTCTGGCGACCCTGCGCATGATCAGTGCCGGATTCCAGCAGGCCGAGGTGGACCAGCGCACCGAGCTGGACGACGAGGCCGCCCTCGCCCTGCTGGACAAGATGGCCAAGCAGCGCCGCGAATCCCTGACCCAGTACGACGAGGCCGGGCGCACCGATCTCGCCGACCGCGAGCGGGAAGAGCTGGCCATCATCGAGGGCTACCTGCCCGCCCAGCTCGACGATGCCGCCATCGACCAGCACATCGAGGCGGCCATCGCGGCCACCGGCGCCGCCGGAATGGCGGACATGGGCAAGGTCATGGGTGAACTGAAGCCGAAGCTTCAGGGGCGGGCCGACATGGGTGCGGTCTCCGGTCGCGTCAAGGCGCGGCTGTCCGGCTAGGAACCCCGCGCCGAGAGGCCTGAGCCATGGCCGGGCGCATCCCCCAGAATTTCATCGATGACCTGATGTCCCGCACGGACATCGTCGAGGTCATCAACGAGCGTGTGCCCCTGAAGAAGAAGGGGCGTGAGTACGCCGCCTGTTGCCCCTTCCACGACGAGCGCACGCCGTCCTTCTACGTCAGCCCGCAGAAACAGTTCTACCACTGCTTCGGCTGTGGGGCCCATGGCACCGCGCTGGGCTTCCTCATGGACTACGCCAACATGGGGTTCGTCGAGGCGGTGGAGGATCTCGCCGGGCGCCAGGGCCTCGAGGTCCCGCGCGAGGGGGGCGAGGCGCCCCGCCAGCCATCGCGGGATCCGCTCTACGAACTGGTCGGGGCCGCCGACCGCTGGTATCGGGAACAGTTGCGCGTCCACGGCGCCGCCGGCCGCGCGGTGAACTATCTCAAGGGGCGCGGGATCAGCGGACGCACCGCACGCGACTTCGGCCTCGGCTACGCGCCCCCCGGCTATGACAATATCCTGACCGCCCTGAACGGGGATGAGACCACACGCAAGCGGCTGGTGGAGACGGGCCTGCTCATCGAGCGCGAAGACGGGCGCGTCTATGACCGCTTCCGCGACCGGATCCTCTTCCCCATTCGCGACCACCGTGGGCGAACCATCGGTTTCGGCGGGCGGCTGCTGGATGACGGGGAGCCCAAGTATCTGAACTCGCCGGAGACGCCGCTCTTCCACAAGGGTCGTGAACTCTACGGTCTCTACGAGGCGCGTCAGGCACTGCGACGTATCGAGCGGCTGCTGGTGGTCGAAGGGTACATGGACGTCATCGCCCTGGCGGAGAACGGCTTGCGACACGCCGTGGCGACTCTGGGGACGGCGACCACGGCGGACCATCTGCAGCGGCTCTTCCGCGTCTGTGAAGAGGTGGTCTTCTGTTTCGATGGTGACCGGGCCGGGCGGGACGCGGCGTGGCGCGCGGTCGAGAACGCCCTGCCGGTCCTGCGCGATGGGCGGCGCATCCGCTTCCTCTTCCTGCCGGAGGGGGACGATCCCGATACCCTGGTCCGGCGCGAGGGGAGTGACGCCTTCACGGCCCGGGAGGCGAAGGCGGAGCCCCTGGAGGATTATCTGATCCGGCAGCTGGTGGCGGACGAGGACCTCGAGTCCGCCGCCGGACGCCGCGCGGTGGTGGCGCGGGCGCGCCCGTTGCTGGCTCGCGCGGAGGATCCGCTGCTGCGCGAGCAGCTCATCGACGAGGTGGCGCGGCTGACGCGCAGTGACCGGGACCTGTTGCGCGCACCGGAGCCCGGGGCCACGCCGCCTGCCCCGGCCGCCGCCGCCGCGGGTCCGTCCAGCGGCGGCCGGGCACGGCGGTCACCGCCACGTCAGCAGATGCCGCCGACCGTGACCCAGACGGCCATCGCCATCCTCCTCCAGCACCCGGAACTGGCGACGGACGTGGAAAACCCGGGACGTTTTCGTGACCTGGACAATCCGGGCGGACGACTGCTGAGCGAGCTGCTTGAGTTGCTCCAGCAGAACCCCCACCTGAACAGTGGGGCCCTGCTGGAGCACTGGCGCGAACGCGAGGAGGGCCGCTTCCTGATGAAGCTGAGCCGGAAGACCCCCCAGCTCGAGGAGGAGGAGGCCATCGAGCAGGAGTTTCGCGGGGCGCTTCGGGGCATCGAGCGAATGATCCGTGAACAGCGACTCGAGGCGCTGATAGGCAAGTCCCGGGAAGGTGTACTAAGCTTGGAGGAGCGTGAGGAGTTGCGGCGCTTGACAACGGATGGTCACGACAGTAAAGGACTGGAAGAATAGGGCCGCGCATGGTATCTTGGGCGGTTCTGCGAATATCGGTCGACAGCGGTTTTTATCACTGAATCCAACCACGGGAACGGCAGCATCTCTATGGATCAAAAGACGCAAGAATCCCGCATCAAGGCACTGATCGCCAAGGGCAAGGAACAGGGTTACCTCACCTATGCGGAGGTCAACGACCACCTGCCCGATGATATCGTCGAGGCCGATCAGGTCGAGGACATCATCGCGATGATCAATGACATGGGGATCGTGGTCCACGAGGCGGCCCCCGACATGGACACCCTGCTGATGACCGAGACCGCGGTGGCCGACGAGGATGCCGCAGAAGAGGCCGCGGCCGCACTGGCCAGCATGGACGCCGAGTTCGGTCGGACCACCGATCCCGTGCGCATGTACATGCGCGAGATGGGCGCGGTGGAGCTGCTGACCCGCGAAGGCGAGATCGAGATCGCCAAGCGCATCGAGGCCGGCTCTCGGCAGATGCTCACCGCCCTGGCCCACTACACGGGCACCATTCGCGCCGTGCTGGACCAGTACGAGCGCGTCGAGGCCGGTGAGCAGAAGCTCACCGATCTCATCGGCGGCTTCATCAACCTCGACGAGGACGAGGCGCCGGCCGACGCCGCGCCGTCCGCCGAGACCCTGGCCGCCGCCGAGGAAGGGGAGGACGAGGACGCCGCCCCGGAGAATACCGGGCCCGATCCGGAAGAGGCGCGCCAGCGCTTCGAACAGATGCGCGAACTGTACGACCGCTACATGGCCCTGCCCCGCGAGGCGCGCAGTGGTGACGAGGGGCGCGGCATCCGGGAAGAGATGTCGGTCATTTTCATGACCCTGAAGCTTGCCCCGAAGCTGGCCGACCAGCTGGTGACCGGCCTGCGCGCGACGGTCGATCGCGCTCGCGGGGAAGAGCGGATGATCATGGACATCTGCGTCAACCAGGCGAAGATGTCGCGCAAGGCCTTTGTCGCCAGCTTCCCGGACAACGAGACCAACCCGGAGTGGCTGGACAAGCAGATCGCGGCCAAGAAGGCGCATTCCAGCGTGCTCAAGGAGCATGCCGACACCATCCGCCAGGCCCAGGAGCGGCTGGCGGAGGTCGAGGAGGAGTGTGCCATGACCATCGGCGAGATGAAGGAGATCAATCGCCAGGTCTCCATCGGCGAGGCCAAGGCGCGCCGTGCCAAGAAGGAGATGGTGGAGGCCAACCTGCGGCTGGTGATCTCCATCGCCAAGAAGTACACCAACCGCGGCC
>CAZGJO010000004.1:0-27589 GCA_964525685.1 uncultured Ectothiorhodospiraceae bacterium
GAAGGTCGCGGTCTTGCCGTAGGCGTGGGCGACGTTGTGGACGCAGTACTTGAGGATCTGCGTCTCGTCGGCCTTCTTGACCATGGTGTTGAACTTGGTGCCGATCTCGCACTGGCCGGCGGTGGCCACCTCGTGGTGGTGCACCTCGACACCCAGGCCCATCTCTTCCATCGCCTGGCACATGGCCCCACGCAGATTGTGCAGGGAGTCCACCGGCGGCACCGGGAAGTAGCCGCCCTTGGTGCTGGGCCGGTGGCCGATGTTGCCGTTGGAGAAGACCTTCTCGGAGTTCCATTCGGCCTCTTCGGAATCCACCTGGTAGAAGGCGCCGCTCATGTTCACGCCCCAGCGCACGTCGTCGAGGACGAAGAACTCGGGCTCCGGCCCGAACAGCGCGGTGTCGGCGATACCGGTGGACTGCAGGTAGGCTTCGGCGCGCTTGGCCACCGAGCGCGGGTCGCGCTCATAGCCCTGCATGGTGCTCGGCTCGACGATGTCGCAGCGCAGGTTCAGGGTCGGTTCATCGGTGAAGGGATCGATGACGGCGGTGGAATCGTCCGGCATGAGGATCATGTCGGATTCGTTGATGCCCTTCCAGCCGGCGATGGAGGAGCCGTCGAACATCTTGCCGTCGGCAAAGTCGTCGCCCTCGATCTCCGAGGCGGGCAAGGAGACGTGCTGCTCCTTGCCCTGGCTGTCGGTGAAGCGGAGATCCACGAACTTGACGCCGTGGTCCTTGATCAACTGCAGGGTCTTGTTGGACATCTCTTGAAGCCTCCCGGCTGTGCTTGGCGAATGAAGTGCGGCTGGACCGATTCGGGGCGCCAGGACCGCTTGGAAGCTGTGATGCAGGCTTCGTGCCACCTTTCCCGGATTCGAAATATCATGCAGTTACGCCCTCTCTTGGGCCATTGAGTCGTTCCTGCGCTCCATCATAGTGCACCACTGCAGTTCGGTGCACCATAGTGGTGCGTCATTCGGGGCGAAACTGCACCACAATGTGGCGAACCGCCGCATGGTCGGCCACGGCCGCCCGATAGGCCGCGGCGATGGCGTCGGGGGCCTCTGCCGACGCCAGCGAGAGGGGCAGCGACAGCTCCACCTCGATGGCACCGTCCAGGTAATGGAGGACCACATCCGCCTGTTCGATGCCGTCGGCGCCCGGGCAGTGGGACCAGAGGGCGAACAGCTCCGGGACCAGCTGGGCCCGGGTCGGCAGCTCGTGGCTCGGGGCACGCACCTGATCATCCTCGGGATCGATGTGGACCAGCACGTCGGAGACCTCATCCACGCGGGCAATGAGGCGTTTGGATACCTGGTCGCCGATGAAGTGGCCCTCCGAGATGCTGATGCGCGGGTCGACGATGACGTGGACATCCACCAGGGCGTCTGGCCCCATGTGGCGGGTGCGCAGCATGTGCAGGTCGCGCACGCCGTCCACCTCTTCGATGGTCTGGCGGATCAGGGCAAGCCGCTCGCCCTCCAGACCCGTGTCGATGAGCTCACGCATCGCCCCGGAGCCGAGCCGCCACCCCACCAGCGCCACCATGCCGGCCACCACGATGGCGGCCACGCTGTCCAGCGCGGGGAAGCCGAGCAGCGCGCCGCCAATGCCGATGACGACCACCAGCGAAGAGACCGCATCGCTTCGATGGTGCCAGGCGTTGGCCTGCAGCATTTGCGAGCGCACGCGCCGGCCTACCCGCAGGGTCATGTGGTAGAGCAGCTCTTTTATGGCGATGGAGACCAGTGCCGCCCAGAGTGCCAGCACCCCTGGTGTGGTCAGCGTCTTCGGTTCCCCCAGCAAGCCGCGCGCCGCATCCCAGGCCAGCCCCGCGGCCACGGCGATGAGCAGGATCCCGAGGATGGTGGTCACCACCGTCTCGATGCGGCCATGCCCGTAGGGGTGGTCGCTGTCCGCCGCCCGGCTCCCCTCGCGCGCGCCCACCAGGACGAGGCCGTCGGAGAAGAGGTCCGACAACGAGTGCACCCCGTCGGCAATGAGGGCCTGGGAGTTGGCGATCCAGCCGACGACGATCTTCCCCACGCCGAGGACCCCGTGGCCCAGTGCGCCGATGAGGGTGACCCGACGGCTGGCCCGGTAGCGGCCTTCCGATTCCGTGCTCATGGTCTGTGTGCCTTCACTCACTACCAGCCTCCAGTTCCAGCGTCACACCCTCTTCCGTGGACTCACACCAGTGTACAGTGTGACCATGAACCCGGCACCAGGCCGGGATGTCATGGGCGGCGCCGGGGTCGCTGGCGATCACCCGCAGGCGTGTGCCGGGGGCAAGCCGGGCCATGGCCTCCTGCACCCGGATCACCGGTAGTGGGCAGAGCAGCCCCCGGGTGTCCAGTTCTTCCACCGCCATGGTCACAGGATCCACGAGTCGGGAATGGCGTCCGGCGCCAGTGGGGCGACGGCCATGGTCGATTCTTCCCCCTCGGGCGTCCGCACGGTGAAGGTCACCTCATCGGCGTTCCTCCCCTGAGAGTAGCGGGCGGCGATCCGGGCCGCCAGCTGCAGTCCCTCGGCATCGGGCTCTCCATCCACCAGTGTCAGGGGCCCCGGATGGCTGGTGGGTTCGAGTGACGTGAAGCGATTGCGGTAGCCACGCAGGAAACGATTCTCGCCCTCCTCGCGGCCGATGATGAGCTTGTAGCCCGGATCGGGCCGCAGATGGCGTCCGATCTTCAGCAGCATGATGTCGTCCAGCTCGTAGTCACGCACCCCGCGCGCCTGCCACAGGTCGGCCAGCTTGCGCGAGTAGGCCTCGTCGGTCAGGAAACAGCAGCCGCCGGCCGGCGTGGCGTAGTCCTCGAGACCGTACTCCCGGGCCAGACGCATCTGCTCCTTGCGCGAGCGCCCGCTGATGGCACCCAGCTGCTCGCGATCCACCCACCCCTCACGCTCCGGCAGCGTCGGCGGGAGGTTGCGCGCACTCAGCGGGCGCAACAGACGATCCCCCGCGCCCGACTCGCGGGCGATGATCGGCATGGTGTCGCGCCGCTGCGACATGGGGCGCTGGCCGACCACCTCACCGGTGAAGATGAAGTCGAAGCCATTGGCCTCCATCCACTCCTGTGCCCGGGCGACCATGAAGCCCTTGCAATCGAGGCACGGGTTCAGGTTCTGGCCGTAGCCGTGGCGCGGGTTCAACACGACATCCTTGTATTCGGCCGAGATATCGACGATGTGCAGCTTGATCCCCAGCTGCTCGGCGACCCAGAGCGCGTTGTTGCGCTTCTGCTTGTCCTGGTCCTTCTTCCGGATCGCCTGGGTATGGCCCTCGACGCAGAAGCCGGTGTAGAAGTTGATGGCTTCCACATGGACCCCCTGCTCCTGGACCATCCGCACGGCGAGCATGGAGTCCAGACCCCCGGAGACGAGGGCCACGGCGCGGACGGTTTCTTTGCTCATGGTATGTATCACGGATTACTGCTCGGGAAGCGTCCATTCTACCTGAAAAGCCCCGTCGCGGCTCGACCGGCGGACGGTTATACTGGGCGCCGTTTTCAACGGCACACTGCAAACGGCAACGGGACGACCATGAATCAGCCACCGAGCACTTTCCAGGACCTCATCCTGGCCCTGCAGTCCTACTGGGCCGAACAGGGCTGCGTGGTTCTGCAGCCTCTGGACATGGAAGTCGGCGCCGGGACCTTCCACCCGGCGACCTTCCTCCGTTCCATCGGCCCGGAGCCCTGGCGCGCCGCCTATGTCCAGCCCTCTCGACGTCCGGCCGATGGGCGTTATGGCGACAACCCGAACCGCCTGCAGCACTACTACCAGTTCCAGGTGGTCCTCAAGCCCTCGCCCATGGATCTGCAGGAGCTCTACCTCGGCTCCCTGCGCCACCTCGGTATCGACCCGCTGGTGCACGACATCCGTTTCGTCGAGGACAACTGGGAGTCACCCACCCTTGGCGCCTGGGGGCTGGGCTGGGAGATCTGGCTCAACGGCATGGAGGTGACCCAGTTCACCTATTTCCAGCAGGTCGGTGGTCTGGAGTGTCGCCCCGTCACCGGTGAGCTGACCTACGGGCTCGAGCGTATCGCCATGTACCTCCAGGGGGTGGAGAGCGTCTATGACCTTGCCTGGACCCACGGGCCCCAGGGTGTGGTTACCTACGGCGACGTCTACCACCAGAACGAGGTCGAACAGTCCCACTACAACTTCGATCACGCCGATACCGAGAGCCTGTTCGACTGGTTCGATACCTGCGAGGCCCAGAGTCGCACCCTGGTCGACGCCGGCCTGCCGCTGCCGGCCTATGAACAGGCCATGAAGGCCTCGCACACCTTCAACCTCCTGGACGCCCGCCAGGCCATCTCCGTCACCGAACGCCAGCGTTACATCCTGCGTGTTCGCGCCCTGGCACGTGCCGTGGCGGAGGCCTACTACGCCAGCCGAGAAGCCGCCGGCTTCCCGCTGGTCGAAGCGCCGCGCGAGGCTGTCTGACATGTTCGACAACACCGAGAGGCCCATGGATCCCGTCACCACCGACGACCTGCTCATCGAGATCGGCACCGAGGAGCTGCCGCCCAAGGACCTGCGCAAGCTGTCCGAGGCCCTGCGGCACAACCTCGAGGCAAACCTTACCGAGGCGCGACTCGCTCCGTCCGCCACCCACCCCTACGCCGCCCCGCGCCGCCTGGCCGTGCTGTTGCGCGATGTCCCCGCATGCCAGCCCAGTGCGGAGCGTGAGCGTCGCGGCCCCGCGGTCAGTGCCGCCTTCGACGATAACGGCGAGCCGACCAAGGCCGTGCTCGGCTTCGCACGCTCCTGCGGCTGCGAGGTCGCCGATCTGGAGACTCTGGAGACCGACAAGGGGGCCTGGCTCGTCCATCGCTACACCGAACCGGGTCAGCCCCTTGTCGACCTCCTTCCCGACCTGCTGGCCCGGGCAGTGGACCAATTGCCCATCCCGCGGCGGATGCGCTGGGGTGACGGGGATGCCGAATTCGTTCGCCCCGTTCACTGGGTGGCGATGTTCCACGGGGAACATCCCGTCCACATCCCCTTCCTCGGTGTGACCACCGGTGGCGAGACTCAGGGTCACCGTTTCCACGCCCCCGAACCCTTCCGTGTGCAGCACCCCGGCACCTATCGTGAGCAGTTGCGCGCGGCCTGGGTCATTGCCGATTTCGACGAGCGTCGCGATGAGGTCGCACGCCAGGTCCGGCAGACGGCCAGCGAACTCGGCGGAGAGGCCCTGCTGGATGAATCCCTGCTCGAGGAGGTGACCGCCATGGTCGAATGGCCCGTGGCGGTCGGGGGCCGCTTTGCCGAACACTACCTCCAGCTCCCGGACGAGGCGCTGCTCTCCTCCATGCAGGGCCACCAGAAGTATTTCCCGGTGGTCGACTCGGATGGTGCCCTGCTCCCGGCGTTCATCACGGTCTCCAACATCGCCTCCCGGGACCCGGAACAGGTCCGCGCCGGCAATGAGCGCGTGATCCGTCCGCGTCTGGCCGATACCGAATTCTTCTGGAACCAGGACCGTCAGGCGCCCCTGGCGAGCCACCACGGGCGGCTGGCTGCCATCGTCTTCCAGCAAAAGCTCGGGACCCTGCACGACAAGAGTCGCCGGCTCGAGCAGCTGGTCGCTGGTCTGGCCTCGCAGCTGGGTCGACCCGACGCCGCCGCCGAGCGTGCGGCGGCACTGTGCAAGTGCGACCTGCTCACCGAGATGGTGGGCGAATTCCCCGAGCTCCAGGGCACCATGGGCCGCTATTACGCCATCCACGATGGTGAGGATCCGGCCGTGGCCGATGCCATCGCCGAGCACTATGCCCCGCGTTTTGCCGGGGATGCGCTGCCACGCACCCAAACCGGGCGACTCCTGGCCGTGGCCGATCGTCTCGATACCATCGTCGGTCTGTTCGGCATCGGCCAACCGCCGACCGGGAGCAAGGATCCCTACGCCCTGCGCCGTGCGGCCCTGGGGATCCTGCGCATCCTCATCGAGGGCGAGGTGGATCTCGACCTGGGTGAGGCCATCGACGCCGCCGCCGCGCAGTACCGGTCCCAACTCGGAAACGACGCCCTCTCCGGGGCCACGGAGGCGGAATCCATGGCCTTCATCATGGAGCGGTTGCGCTTCTACTACACCGAGGGTGGCATCAGCCATGACGTCCACGCAGCCGTGGCCAGCTCTGAACCGACGCGGCCGCTGGATTTCCATCAACGCGTCACCGCCTTCCAGGCCTTCACCGCACGTCCGGAGGCCGACAACCTGGTGGCCGCCAACAAGCGTACCGCCAACCTGCTCCAGCAGGCGGAGATGTCCGTCGACCACGCCCAGAAGCTGAACCCGGACCGACTTGTCGAGCCGGCCGAGGTTGCCCTGAACCGGGCCCTCGATCACACCCTGCCACGTGTGGAGCAGTCCGCCCGCGCGCGCGATTACGACACGGCCCTGGACCAGTTGGCTGCACTCCATGGGCCCGTGGATGACTTCTTCGAGGCGGTCATGGTCATGTCAGATGACACGACCCTCAGGGACAACCGCCTCGCCCTGTTGGCACGCCTCCGCGGCGCCTTTCTGCAGGTTGCCGACCCCTCCAGGCTCCAGTCCACACATACGGAGGCATGATCATGGGGTCGGTACTGCGCGCCAGCGCCTTCTGGATCGTGTTCTGCCTGCTGGCGATCCCCTTCGGCACCCTCGCCATCCTCCTGTGGCTAGTCCGGCTGCCATTCCCGCTGCGATTCCGAATGATCAGCCTGTGGGGCACCCTGAGCATCCAGTGGCTGCGGCTCACGTGCGGGGTCAACTGGCGTGTCGAAGGTCTCGAGAACATCCCGGAACAGCCGTGTGTGGTCGCGGCCAACCATCAATCGACCTGGGAGACGCTCTTCCTCCAGAAACTCTTCAGGCCGCAATCCTGGGTCCTGAAACGGAGCCTCTTCTGGATCCCGTTCTTTGGATGGGGTCTGCGCTCCTTCGAACCGGTCGCCATCGACCGTGCCAAGGGACGAGAGGCCCTGCGTCAGATCATGACCCAAGGGACCGCACTGCTGAATCGCCGGCGCTGGGTGGTGATCTTCCCGGAAGGGACCCGGCTTCCTGCCGGACAGTCACGGCGCTGGGGCAGCGGGGCCGCCATGCTGGCCACCCACAGCGGTTACCCCATCGTCCCCGTTGCTCATGACAGCGGTCGTTGCTGGCCACGTGGAAGCCTCCTTTTCCAACCTGGAACCATCACGGTCCGCATCGGTCCCGCCATCGAATCCACAGGGCGCACTGCCGACGAGGTCACCGAGGAGGCACGCCACTGGGTCGAGTCCAACCGCCCCGACCTGTAGCCCTCTATGCTCCGGGGCGTGGCTGCTCATCCAGGGTGTAGCGTTCCAGTTTCCGTTCCACGTGGAACAGTTCGAGCCCGGTATAGTCGGGCAGCCCATCCGTATACGGTGGATAGACTTCCCCATCGATGAGGGGCGCCAGATACTCCCGTGCCTCATCGGTGATCCCGTACCCATCCTCGGTGATGTAGGTATCGGGGACCTTCGACTCGACATCGGCGACGTTGCCCAGCTCGGTGGAAGCCACCTCCCAGGCGTAAGGGTTCGTCCCGATCCGTTCGATGATCGGCATCAGTCCGTTCTCGCCGGCCTCGGCTAGATGTACGGCCGCCTCACCCATGGCATAGGCCTGTTCGACGTCCGTGCGCGAGGCCACATGACGCGCCGAGCGCTGCAGGTAGTCCGGCAGTGCCCAGTGGACCTTGTATCCAAGGGACTCCCGTACCGTGCTCGCCAGCTGGGCCGCCACCCCGCCCAGCTGAACCCAGGCCTTGACCTCGCTGCGATGGGCCACGGTAATGGGATCACCACTGGCATCGCGGATCCCCTCGCTGGCCACGACGACACAGTAGCCGACGCGATCCACCGTCTCGCGTACACGAGCGAGGAAGTCGGCCTCATCGAAGGTTCGTTCGGCGAAGAGGATAAGGTGTGGGGGATCGTCGGGCCCGTTCCCGGCGAGGCCTGTGGAGGCGGCCAACCACCCGGCGTTGCGGCCCATGACCTCGAGGATGAAGACCCGGGTGGAAGTCTCGGCCATGGAACGGACATCCAGGGCCGCCTCGCGTGTAGCCGTGGCCACGTACTTGGCCGTCGTCCCGAAGCCGGGGGAGCAATCCGTCCCTGCAAGGTCGTTGTCGATGGTCTTGGGGATCCCCATGACGGTAAGGGGATACCCCAGGGCCTCGGCTGCCTGACGGATCTTGTGCGCCGTCACCATGGACCCGCCACCACCGTTGTAGAAGAAGTAACCGATATCGTGGGCGTCGAGAACCTCCACCAACCGTTCGTACTGATGGCGGTAGTTATCGAAACTGCCCAGGTCGTAACGACACGCACCGAATGCGCCGCCCGGGGCGTAGTAGAGGGAGTCGATGGCGGCATTGGTCTCCCGATCGAGATCGTAGAGATCCTCGCACAGGGCGCCGATGATCCCGTCCCGCGCCGCATACATATGGCCGAAGACCTCCGGCTGTTTACGCACGGTCTGGATGACGCCGCAGGCGGATGCATTGATGACCGGCGTGACACCACCGGCCTGCCCATAAAGCACGTTGGCTGGCATGGATTGCTCCCGTTTCTCTCTATATGGGTTGGGTTTGCTATAATCGGGCGCCGAAAGATTTATTCGACCCTGTATGACTTCGAGTCGACGGGTCCCGTTCAACCATCAACAGGATAGTCTTATGCATATCGGGACGACAGTAACGCAGTTCATCATCGAAAACGAGCACCAGCATGTCGAGGCGACGGGTGAGTTCACCGGCCTGCTCAATGATCTGGTGACCTCCTGCAAGATCATCTCCAACGGCGTCAACCACGGCGGCCTTGCAGGCGTGCTGGGTGGTGCCGGCACCGAGAACGTCCAGGGCGAGGATCAGAAGAAGCTGGACGTCCTCTCCAATGAGGTCATGCTCTATCGCAACCAGTGGAGTGGACACCTGGCCGCCATGGCCTCCGAGGAGATGGACGACATCTATCCCATCCCGAGCCCCTATCCGCGCGGCAAGTATCTCCTGCTCTTCGACCCGCTGGACGGCTCCTCCAACATCGACGTCAACATCTCCGTCGGCACCATCTTCTCCATCCTGCGTTGCCCGGAAGGCGTGGAGAATCCCACTGCCGAGGACTTCCTGCAGCCGGGCACCAAGCAGGTGGCCGCCGGCTACGCCCTCTACGGGCCCTCCAGTCAGATGGTCCTGACCACCGGCAACGGCGTGAACGCCTTCACCCTGGACCCCAATGTCGGTGAGTTCATCCTGACGGAAGAGAACATCCGGATCCCGGAGGAGACCCAGGAGTTCGCCATCAACATGTCCAACCAGCGCTTCTGGGAGGCCCCCGTGCAGCGCTATGTCGATGAATGCCTCCAGGGCAAGGAGGGCCCCATCGGGAAAGACTTCAACATGCGCTGGGTCGCCTCGATGGTCGCCGAGGTCCACCGGATCCTCAATCGCGGTGGCATCTTCATGTACCCCATCGACTCCAAGACCAAGGCCAAGGGTGAAGAGGGCAAGCTGCGACTTATGTACGAGGCCAACCCCATGAGCTTCCTGGTCGAGCAGGCCGGTGGCGCGTCCACGACGGGGCGTGAGCGCATCATGGATATCGATCCCAAGCACATCCACCAACGCGTGCCGGTCATCCTCGGTTCGAAGACCGAGGTCGAACGTGTCACCGGGTACCACAAGGACGGCTGAAGCGTGACCACCGATCCCGCCGAGGGATCGGTGCCGCGAAGACGAGAAAAGGCCCGTGCGCTCGAAGCGTACGGGCCTTTTATTTGAGCTTCATCCAGGTCGTTGTTCAAAGCGTGAGAATGTTGGCCGGGTTCACGGGAGAGACACGAAACCGGTCCCTTGTTCCACGTGGAACCGTGGCTCATGCATCGATATTGGTCACGGAGAGCGCGTTGGCGGCGATGAAGTCCCGGCGCGGCTCCACCTGGTCCCCCATGAGCGTGGTGAAGATCTCGTCCGCGGCAACCGCGTCTTCGATACTCACCTGCAGGAGGCGACGGCCATTGGGATCCATGGTGGTCGCCCAGAGCTGGTCCGGGTTCATCTCTCCCAGCCCCTTGTAGCGCTGGATGTTCTGGCCTCGTTTGGCCTCGTCGAGGAGCCAGTTCACGGCATCGCGGAAGGCACTGATGGCCTGGACACGCTCTCCCCGACGCACGTACGCCCCCTCGCTGACGAGGTCATCCAGACGTTCCCGAAGCTGGCGCATGGACTGATACTCACCCGAGGCAAAGAAATCCGCATCGAAGACCTGTCGGATCTCGTTGCTGTGACGGGTAAGGACCAGCTCTCCGCGATAGCCCCCATGCTCGTGATCGGGATTGACCTCGAAGTCGTAATCGATGCCCTCTTCGCCCAACTCACGCAAGCGATCTCGTAGTTGCGAGAACCACGCCCGGGTGGCGTTCTCATCCCGGCGATCGGCCTCCGTAAAGGTCGGCATGTACAGCATCTGTTCAAGGACGTCGCCGTTGTACCGGTGCGCCATGCGCTCGATGGTCGACATGACCGCCATGTATTCCGAAACCAGCTCCTGGAGTCCGGGACCGGTGAGCGGCGGCGCCAACTCGGAGACATGGAGAGCAGCACCATCCAGAGCAACACTGAGCAGATACTCGGTCAGCTCCCGGTCATCCTTGACGTACTGCTCCTGCTTGCCCTTCTTCAGCTTGTAGAGCGGAGGCTGGGCGATGTACACGTGACCCCGTTCGACCAGCTCCGGCATCTGCCGATAGAAGAAGGTCAGCAGGAGCGTACGGATGTGAGAGCCATCGACGTCCGCGTCGGTCATGATGATGATGGAGTGGTAGCGCAGGGAATCGGCATTGAACTCCTCGCGGCCAATGCCGGTTCCCAGGGCCGTGATCAGTGTGCCGACCTCCGCAGACGACAGCATCTTGTCGAACCGAGCCTTCTCGACATTCAGGATCTTTCCCTTGAGGGGGAGGATGGCCTGATTGCGGCGATCACGCCCCTGCTTTGCCGAGCCGCCGGCCGAGTCACCCTCCACCAGGAACAGTTCCGAGAGGGCCGGATCCTTCTCCTGACAGTCGGCCAGCTTGCCCGGCAGACCGGCGACATCCAGAGCCCCCTTGCGCCGCGTCATGTCGCGGGCCTTGCGCGCCGCCTCACGGGCACGCGCGGCATCCACGACCTTGCTGGCGATGGCCTTGGCCTCGTTGGGGTGTTCCTGAAGGAAGTCGTTGAGGTGTTCGTTGAGGCACGACTCCACCAGACCCTTGACCTCGGAGGAGACCAGCTTCTCCTTGGTCTGCGAGGAGAACTTGGGGTCCGGGATCTTCACCGATAGAACCGAGGTCAGCCCCTCGCGGGCATCATCCCCGGAAGGATTCACCTTGGCCTTGCCGGTATACCCCTCCGCCTCGAGGTACTGATTGATGGTGCGCGTCAGGGCGCCACGAAACCCGGCGAGATGGGTACCGCCATCACGCTGCGGGATGTTGTTGGTGAAGCAGAAGATGTTCTCCTGGTAGGAGTCGTTCCACTGCATGGCGATCTCGACCACCATGCCGTCCCGCTCGGCCGTGAAGTGGAAGACCTTCTCGTGCAGCGGCGTCTTGTTCCGATTCAGGTGTTCGACAAAGGCGCGGATACCCCCGTGGTACTCGAAGATATCCTCCTTGGGCTCCCCACGTTCATCCCGCAGCTCGATGCGCACACCGGAGTTGAGGAACGAGAGTTCCCGCAGTCGGCGCGACAGGATGTCATAGTGGAATTCCACATCGGTAAAAACATCACGGCTCGGGAGGAAGCGGATCTCCGTGCCGCTGTCGGTGGCCGTACCGAGATTCTCCAGCGCCGTGACCGGCTCCCCCATGCTGTAGTCCTGCTGGTAGACATGGCCTTCGCGGCGGATGGTCAGCCGCAGGGATTCGGAGAGGGCGTTGACCACCGAGACCCCGACACCGTGGAGACCGCCGGAGACCTTGTAGGAGTTGTTGTCGAATTTACCGCCGGCGTGGAGGACCGTCATGATGACCTCCGCGGCGGACTGACCCTCCTCGTGCGCATCGACCGGGATACCGCGGCCGTCGTCCCGAACACTGACGGCCCCATCGCCGTGGATGGTCACCTGGATCGCCGAGCAGTGGCCCGCGAGCGCCTCGTCGATGGCATTGTCGACCACCTCGAAGACCATGTGATGGAGACCGGTCCCGTCATCGGTGTCACCGATGTACATACCGGGGCGTTTGCGTACCGCGTCCAGACCCTTCAGGACCTGGATGCTGGAAGAATCGTAATCACTCATGTCGGGTCCCCTGACAAACTCGCGCCATTATACCATCTTGTCGACGTTAACGACTCCGTCGAACATGGAAAAAAACAAGGCGTCGTCCTGATTTGCACGCTCCTTGACCAGGGATGAAGGGGTCGCGAGATCGGTCATGAGCTGGCGGGCCCAATCCCGATCGGTGGCCGTGATGAAGGCCTGGGCATCCACCTGGTCGATGGCGGACAGCAGGGCATGACGGTGTGCGGCATCCAGCTCGGAAGGGAGGTCATCCACCAACAGGACACACCCCTCCCCCTTCAATTGGCGGTAGAAGTCGACCTGGGCCAGCCGCAGGGCCGCTGCGATCAGCTTTTGCTGGCCACGCGAGGTGCGTTCGGCTGCCGGTTGCCCGTGAATCCGGATGAGCAGATCGGCACGATGCGGGCCGACGCGCGTATGCCCTTGCGCGTAATCCCCCTCCAGCGACCGCTCGAGCGCCTCGGCGAACGTCAGCTCGCGAGACCACCCGGTACGCAGCCGCAATTCGATTCCGCTGAGCTCGAATCGCGCGCGGGCATAACGCTCGAACAATGGCTGAAACGTCTCCAGGTAGGAACGTCGTTCCTCGGTCAGCCACTCCGCGATGCGGATCAGCTCCCGATCCCAGATGCGGATCTCGCGCTCCGGGGCACCTCGCCGCAACAGTGCATTGCGTTGTCCGAGGATACGACGGTAGTCACGCCAGTAGCCAAGGTACCCCGGTTCCACGTGGAACACCCCCCAATCGAGAAAGGCACGCCGCTCGGAGGGGGAGCCGGAAATCAACAGATGGCTGTGCGGGTCGATCAGCTGAACCGGAAGCAATTCGACCAGCTGGGCCAGGCTGGACTGCGTCTCGCCATTGATGCGCAGTCGCGTGCCGCTTTCCCGCGATTTCTCCAGCCCGACCCGGGTCTGTGACCCGGCACTGCTGATCAGTTCTCCGAAGACCGTGAGCCGTTCACAACCGTCGCGAACCAGCAGGCGCTGCTCGGCACGCGAACGGAAGGAGCGACCCAGGGCGAGCAGATGGATCCCCTCCAGGAGGGTGGTCTTGCCACTGGCATTGGGACCGACAATCCAGTTGATGCGTGACGACGGCGCCAGGGACGCCGTATCGATGTTGCGCAGATGGTGGATCGTGAGGCGCTGCAACCGCATGGTGCGGATTACAGACGCATGGGCATGACCACGTAGCGGCTCGTCATGTCCCCTTCACCATCGATAAGGCAGCTGCTGCTGGAATCGGCAAAACGGAGGTAGACCGTGTCGGAGTCGATGGCCGACAACGCGTCGAGGAGATAGCTGGCATTGAAGCCGATCTCCAGCTCCGGCCCGTTGTACTGCACCTCCAGTTCCTCTTCCGCTTCCTCCTGCTCGGGGTTGTGTGCCAGGGCATTGATGATGCCCGGCCGGATCTGCAGGCGAATGCCGCGGTACTTCTCGTTGGAGAGGATGGAGGCGCGACGAATCATCTCACGCAGCCGGCCACGGTCGGCCGTCACCACGTTGCGGTTGTCCAACGGGACCACCCGCTCGTAGTCGGGGAACTTGCCGTCGATGAGCTTGGTGGTGAAGGTCAGGTCATCGAGGCGGACCCGTAGATGGTTGCGTCCGAATTCCAGGGTGACCAGATCGTCGACGTCATCGAGCTGGCGCGTCAGCTCGGTCACGCCCTTGCGCGGGACAATGATCCGAACCCCTTCGGGAGGGTTGTGTTCCGTCCCCATCTCGCAGAGGGCGAGACGGTGCCCGTCGGTGGCCACGGTGCGCAAGGTGTTGTCCTCGATCTCCAGGAGCAGGCCGTTGAGGTAGTAACGGACATCCTGCTGTGCCATGGCAAACGAGGTCCGGTCCAGCAACCCCTTGAGGTAGCGCTGGGGGACCGCCAGGGAGAACAACGCATCGGCGTCCTCCATGGCGGGGTACTCCACGGCCGGCAATGTCGAGAGCGTGAAACGGCTCTTCCCGGATCGCAGGATGCAGCGCGATTCCTCCAGGGTCACGTCGATATCGGCCCCCTCCGGGAGCGCCTTGACGATGTCCGACAGTTTGCGCGCCGGGACCGTGGTGCTACCCGGAGTGGCCCCCTCCAGGGGGATGTGGGCGATCATCTCCAGCTCCAGATCCGTTCCGGTCAACTCCAGCCCGTTGGGTGAACAGTTGAGCAGGACGTTGGACAGGACCGGCATGGCCTGTTTGCGTTCAACCACCCCGTTGACCTGCTGGAGGGGCTTGAGCAGTGCATCGCGTTGGATCCCGAATTTCATATCGACTCCCGGGCTGGTCTATTGAGTGTCTTTAGGATCTTTAAAGATCAGTAGTAATAAGGGCGCCTGCTGTACGTTGATAACTCTGTATATCCTGTTCTGATTCAGCGGGTTATCCATAAAAGGCCCTGTCGGTTTCGCAGCGGGCAAGCTGTGGACAAGTTGTGCGCCGTTTCGACGCTTCCAGGGGTACCCAGTTTATCCACAGGTTACCGACAGTCATGTGCTCAGGGTTCTCAACAGGTTCTGGTAGTCCTCGTTGATCCGGCTGTCACTCTGCTTCAGCTCTTCAACCTTGCGGCATGCGTGGATCACGGTGGTGTGGTCACGACCACCAAAGGCGTCGCCGATCTCCGGCAGGCTGTGGCTGGTCAGCTCCTTGGCCAGGGCCATGCCGATCTGACGCGGCCGCGCGATAGAGCGGCTGCGGCTGCGAGAGAGCAGATCGGAAATGCGGATCTTGTAGTACCCGGCAACCGTCTTCTGGATGTTGTCGATGGAGACGAGCTTGTCCTGCAGGGCCAGGAGGTCGCGCAAGGCATCCTTGGCGAAGTCGATGGTTATGGGGCTGCCGGTGAAATGGGCGTTGGCCACCACCCGGCGCAAGGCTCCCTCCAGATCCCGAACGTTCGACTGGATGCGCTTGGCGATAAAGAAGGCCACCTCGTCCGGGAGATCGACACCCGATTGCGCCGCCTTGCTCTTGAGGATGGCCACACGCGTCTCGAGTTCCGGTGGTTCGATGGCCACGGTAAGACCCCAGCCGAACCGGGAGCGCAGGCGCTCCTCGAGGCCATCCACCTCCTTGGGATAGCGATCACAGGTGATGATCATCTGCTGCTGTGATTCCAGCAGGGAATTGAAGGTGTGGAAGAACTCCTCCTGGGAGCGATCCTTGCCCGAGAAGAACTGGATGTCGTCGATGAGCAGCGCATCCACGGAGCGGTAGAACCGCTTGAAGTGATCGATCTCGTTGTGCTGCAGGGACTTGATCATGTCGGAGACGAACCGCTCCGAGTGCAGGTAGACCACCCGGGAGCCCTCATGGCGCCGTGAGATAAGGTTACCGACGGCATGCATCAGGTGGGTCTTGCCGAGACCGACTCCGCCGTAGATGAACAGCGGGTTGTAGGAATCCCCCGGGTTCTCGCCGACCTGGATGGCGGCGGCCCGCGCAAGATGGTTGGACTTGCCTTCGACGAATTCGTCGAAGGTGTAGGCCGGGTTCAGGCGTGACGGCGAGTTGGCGAATCGACCGGTGCTTTCGGCGCGTTGCTCGGAGGCGCGCATGGGTGCCTCGGTCTCGGAAGCGGCGTCGTCGGTGGGCGCATTGCTACCGACGGCCACTCGAATGACATGGCCCGGTTGCAGGCTGTTGACCACCGAACGGAGTCGGTCGAGCGCATGGGTCTCCACCCACTCCTGGACATAGGGGTTGGGGGCGTAGAGATCCAGCTGTCCGGCGCCCTCCACCGCTTGCAGGGGCCGGATCCAGGTATTGAACTCCTGATCCGGGAATTCCTGTTCGAGGCGTTCGAGGCAGCGCGACCAGAGTGAGTCGGACAACGCGGGTCTCCTTGCGGACGATACGGTTCGGCGTGGTCACCACGGGATCACGCGACCGCGCCAGTGTATACCGCGACACCGAAGTTATCCACACCCCGTCCCCGGGATCGCGTCGTAAGAAGTTGACAGTCGGGGTGCGATTGGAATAGATTTGCCTGTTTCCCGAAGGCCGCGCATCCGTGGCGGCGTACCCCGATCGTCTGTGAGGAACGAAACCGATGAAGCGCACATTCCAGCCCAGTAATCTCAAGCGCAAGCGTACCCACGGCTTTCGCGCCCGCATGAAGACCCGGGCCGGTCGCAAGGTGATCAAGGCCCGTCGGGCCAAGGGTCGCAAGCAGCTCACGGTCTGAACGGCGAGGTCCCACGGCGTCGTGCCCCGATTCACGCGTGACTGTCGCCTGCTGAAGCCGGCGGATTTTGCCGCCGTCTTCGACCGACAGGGGGGCAGTGAACGTTCCGGTGACGCCCTGTTGACCGTGCTGGGGCGCTGCAACGGCCGGGAGCATGCCCGCATCGGGTTTGCCATCGCGCGTCGGCAAGTGGGACGGGCCGTGGCACGCAACCGGATCAAGCGCCAGGCACGTGAATGGCTGCGCCTCAATCGAAGCGAACTGCCACCGATGGATTTCGTGGTCATGGCCCGCCCCGCAGCGGAACAGGCCGCGAAACGGGCGCTGCGTGAGTCCCTGGAGAAGAACGGCACGAGACTGGTGAAACGATGCGCTGGCTGCTCCTCGGGCCCATCCGAATCTACCGCTACGTGATCAGCCCCCTGCTGGGTCCACGCTGCCGGTTCTACCCCACCTGTTCCGAGTATGCGGAGACGGCGGTCAGACGCTTTGGTATTGTGCGCGGCAGCTGGATGGCTCTGCGCCGCGTTGGCCGCTGTCACCCCTGGCACCCCGGGGGTGTCGATCCTGTACCCGAGAACCCGGACACCGAATCGAAGGAAAGGTAATGGACCTTCAGAAGACCCTCCTCTGGGCGGCCCTCGCCCTGGTACTCATCCTCCTCTGGCAGGAATGGCAGATCCACACCCGTGATCAGGTGGATGAAACCGCCGTGGAGATGGAGGACGGCGAGCTCGAGCGGGCGACCCCCGAGGCGCGGGATGGAACCGTGGACGACGATGGCAGCGTGCCGCGCGACCTGGCCGATGAAGAAGAGACTCGCACCACGCCCGATGTGCTGGACACGGAAGACACGGGTGCGGTGATTACCGTGGAGACGGACACCCTGTCGGTGGACATCGATGTCGTGGGGGGAACCCTGGTGCGCGCCGAACTCCTCAAACACATGCGGGAGGTCGACGGCGACGAGCCGGTGCGGATCCTCGATCGCACGGATGAGCGCCACTTCATCCTGCAGAACGGTCTCATCAATGCCCGGGGTCAGGAACGCGAGATCCCGGATCATCACAGCCGGTTCGAATTCGAGTCCGAGCGCTACACCCTCGAGGAGGGCCAGGACTACCTCGAAGTCCCGCTGTACTGGCAGGGCGAGGACGGCACCGAGGTCACCAAGACCTATACCTTCCACCGCGACAGCTATCTCGTCGATGTGGATGTCACCGTGGTCAATGCCAGCGATGCCGACTGGACCGGGCAGCTGTATCAACAGATCCAGCGCAATCGGGCCGGTCGTGACGCCTTCCTGCTCTATACCTATACCGGCGCGGTACTGTCGGGTTACGACGTCGAGCGCGGCGAGGATCGCCGCTACGACAAGATCGATTTCGGCGACATGGCCGATCAGGACCTGCAGGCGCGGCTGCGGGGTGGCTGGTTCGCCATGCTGGAACACTACTTCATGGCCAGCGTCATCCCGAACCAGGAGGCCAACAACCTGGCCTATACCCGTTCGCTGGGAGACGGCCGCTTCGCCCTGGGGCACGTCCATCCGGCCATGACCGTCGAGGCCGGTGGCGAGGGGGCGTTCAACTATCGGATGTTCGTCGGGCCCAAGGAGCAGGAGCGCCTGCGCGAGGTGGTCGACAGCCAGGGCAATCCCGTCGATAACCTCGATCGGGCGGTGGACTACGGCATCATGTGGCCCATCTCCAGCCCGATCTTCTGGGTCCTCGACCATATCCAGAACGTGGTCCACAACTGGGGCTGGTCGATCATCATCCTGACGATGCTGATCAAGCTGGTCTTCTACAAGCTGTCGGCGACCAGCTATCGCTCCATGGCCCACATGCGCCGGGTCGCCCCGCGGCTCAAGCAGATCAAGGAGAAGTACGCCGACGACAAGCAGCGCATGAACCAGGCGATGATGGATCTGTACAAGAAGGAGAAGATCAATCCCCTGGGTGGCTGCCTGCCGATCCTGGTGCAGATCCCGGTCTTCATTGCCCTCTACTGGGTCCTGCTGGAGAGTGTGGAGCTGCGTCATACGCCGTGGATCGGGTGGATCCAGGACCTCTCGTCGCCGGATCCCTACTTCATCCTGCCGCTGATCATGGGCGCGTCGATGTTTGTTCAGATCAAACTGAACCCGCAGCCCATGGATCCGCTGCAGCAGAAGATCATGATGGTGATGCCGTTCGCCATGACCTTCTTCTTCGCCTTCTTCCCGGCGGGGCTGGTGCTCTACTGGACCGTGAACAACATCCTGTCCATCGCCCAGCAGTGGTGGATCACCCGCAAGGTGGTCGGCCCCGAGGAGGAGAAGGGGTCATCCGCCTGACGTGCTGAAGGGGGTCCGAGCGTGACCCGCGACACCATCACCGCACCGGCCACACCGCCCGGAGAGGGGGGCATCGGCGTCGTCCGTGTCTCCGGGCCGGCCGCCGAGACCATCGCCGCAGCCGTCGCGGGAGACCTGCCACCCCCTCGTGAGGCGCGTTTTCGCGCCTTTCGCGATGTCGACGGGGAGGCCGTGGACCACGGCATCGTGCTGTACTTCCCGGCGCCACATTCATTCACCGGTGAGACCGTGGTGGAGCTGCAGGGACACGGGGGGCCGGTGGTCGTGGATCGGGTCCTCCAGTGTGTCCTTGCCCGGGGCGCGCGCCTGGCGGAGCCCGGCGAGTTCAGTCGGCGCGCCTTCCTCAATGGCCGCATGGACCTCACCCGGGCAGAGGCCGTGGCTGACCTCATCGGCAGTCAGAGCGTGGCGTCGGCGCGCGCGGCCATGCGCTCCCTGGAGGGGGCGTTCGGTGACACCGTCGATACCCTGGCCGACGAGCTGTTCCAGCTGCGGATCCGTGTCGAGGCCCTGCTGGACTTCCCCGATGAGGAGATCGAGGCGGAACTGGCCGCCAGCGGCCGCGAACTCGAGGGGATCGCCGGCCGCGTGGACGAGGTACGGCGGGAGGCGGGCCGCGGCCGGGTCATGGCCGAAGGGTTGCGAACGGTGATACTCGGCGCCCCCAATGCCGGCAAGTCGAGCCTGATGAACGCGATCAGTCGCCGCGAGACCGCCATCGTCACCGATATCCCCGGGACCACGCGGGACCTCCTGCGCGAGCGCGTGGTCCTGGGAGGCATGGCCCTGGAACTCATGGATACCGCCGGGATCCACGCCACCGACGACCCCGTCGAGCGCGCCGGCATCGCCCGGGCGGAAGGGGCGTTGACCGATGCCG
This sequence comes from uncultured Ectothiorhodospiraceae bacterium, assembly GCA_964525685.1. Lineage (GTDB taxonomy): Bacteria > Pseudomonadota > Gammaproteobacteria > Thiohalospirales > Thiohalospiraceae > Thiohalospira. The sequence goes on from CAZGJO010000004.1 coordinate 19,754, forward strand.
AGCTGGTCCTGCACGTGATCGACGACAGCGAGCCGGCATCGACGGGGGCGGTTGAGTCCCTGTACGCGCAGCACGGCGATTCGGTCACGACGTGGCTGACGCTCTACAACAAGATCGATCGCACCGGGCGATCCCCCGGCGAGATCGATGGCGATCCCGATACCCTGGCCGTCTCCGCCGACAGTGGCGCGGGGCTCGAGAGCCTGGCCGAGCGTGTCGGCCGGTTGGGGGGTGCTGGCGGCGACGGGGGGTACACCGCCCGGCGTCGCCATGTGGTGGCACTGGATCGGGTGGCGGAAGCCCTGGACGGGGCGCTGGCACAGTGGCGCGCCGGCGGGGCGCTGGACCTGGTGGCCGAAGACCTCCGCCAGGCCAATGATGCACTGGGTACGATCACCGGGCGTGTGACCAGCGAAGACCTGCTGGGCGGGATCTTCTCCAGCTTCTGTATCGGCAAGTAACGGCGCGGGGCGCCGGGAGGCAGTCGGGTGGAAATCGACGACAGGATGGATGTCATCGTCATCGGCGGTGGCCATGCGGGTACCGAGGCGGCCCTGGCCGCCGCGCGGGTCGGTGCGCGCGTGTGCCTGCTCACCCACAACCTGGACACCATCGGTCAGATGAGCTGCAACCCCGCCATCGGTGGCATCGGCAAGGGGCACCTGGTGCGCGAGATCGATGCCCTGGGCGGGCTGATGGCACGGGCCGCGGATGCCGCCGGGATCCAGTTTCGTGTCCTCAACCGGCGCAAGGGGCCGGCAGTGCGGGCGACTCGGGCCCAGGCGGACCGGGCGCTCTATCGCCGAGCCGTGCAGCGCGGTCTTGCGGCGGAACCGCGGGTCGCACAACGGCAGGCGAACGTCGAGGACCTCGTGGTGGAAGGCGGGCGCGTCACCGGGGTGGTGACCTCACTGGGGGAAACCCTCCATGCCCGGAGTGTGGTCCTGACCACCGGCACCTTCCTCGGCGGAGAGATCCACATCGGCGATGCCCGTCGCCCCGGGGGACGGGCCGGCGACCCGCCGGCCACGGCGCTTGCTGCCCGGCTGCGGGACCTGGGTCTGGGGGTGGGCCGGTTGAAGACCGGAACCCCGCCGCGGCTGGACGCCCGAACCCTCGATTATTCCCGCCTGGTGGAACAGCCGGGTGACGACCCGTTACCGGTCTTCTCGTATCTGGGGCGGGTCGAGGACCATCCACGCCAGGTGTCGTGCCACCTCGCCCGCACCACGTCCGAGACCCACGACCTCATCCGCGCGGCCCTGGACCGTTCACCGCTTTACAGTGGCGCCATCGAGAGCAGCGGACCTCGCTACTGTCCCTCCATCGAGGACAAGGTGGTCCGTTTTGCGGACCGCGACAGCCACTCCATCTTCGTGGAGCCCGAGGGGCTGGAGAGCGCCGAGGTCTACCCCAACGGGATCTCCACCAGCCTGCCGTGGGAGGTCCAGCAGGCGGTGGTCCGGAGCATTCCGGGTTTCGAGCAGGCACGGATCACCCGCCCCGGCTACGCCATCGAATACGACTATCTCGATCCGCGCGGCCTGCGGCCCTCCCTGGAGAGCCGGGACATGGACGGCCTCTACCTCGCCGGCCAGATCAACGGCACCACCGGCTACGAGGAGGCCGCCGCCCAGGGGTTGCTGGCCGGGCTCAACGCCGCACGCGCCGCGCGCGACGAGGCCCCCTGGACCCCGGGACGGGATCAGGCCTATCTGGGGGTCCTGGTGGATGACCTGATCACCCGCGGGACCAACGAGCCGTACCGGATGTTCACCAGCCGCGCGGAGTACCGGCTGTTGTTGCGCGAGGACAACGCCGATGCGCGTCTGACCGCCATCGGCCACGAGCTCGGCCTGGTGGACGGAGAACGCATGGCCGCATTCGAGGGCAAGCAGGCGGCGGTCCAGCAGGAGGAGGAACGACTGGCGCGGGTGCTGATCCGGCCCGAGAGCGTCGATGCGGCCACGGCATCACGTGTGCTTGGCGGACCCCTCTCCCGCGAGCAGACACTGGCGGATCTGCTGCGCCGTCCGGACACGGAGTACCATGCCCTCCACACTCTGGCAGGGGCCGGGACCCCGGTGGATGACGACGTGGTTGCCGAGCAGGTCACCATCCGGATCCGATACGCCGGCTATATCGAACGCCAGGTCAACGAGATCGAGCGCCAGCGTGAACACGAGCAGACAGCGATCCCGGAGGACATGGACTTCCACGCCGTGGCCGGACTCGCCGCCGAGGTGGCCGAAAAACTGGCAGCGCACCGTCCGGCGACCCTGGGCCAGGCGGGACGGCTGGAGGGGGTAACGCCGGCGGCCCTGTCCCTGCTGCTGGTCCACCTGCGCCGTAGCGGCGGCCCCGACAGTGCCGGGCGCGAGAGCGCCTGACCCGATGAGTCGGGGGGATGACCGGGCGCTGGCCCACCGCCTGGACGCCGGAATGGCCGCGCTGGGGGTCACGGCGGATGCGACCGCGCGTGAGCGCCTGCTGGGCTACCTGGACCTGATGGTCCGCTGGAACCGCGTCCACAATCTCACCGCCGTGCGCGACCCTCTGGCCATGGTGGATCGCCACCTGCTGGATTCTCTGGCGGGACTGCCGTGGCTGCCCCCGGGCGACTGGCGGATCTGGGCACCGGGGCCGGGCTGCCGGGGATCCCCATCGCCATCATGGCGCCGGAGAGACCGGTGGCCCTGATCGACAGTGCGGCGAAGCGGTGCCGGTTCCTGACGCAGGTGGTCGGCAGCCTCGGGCTGAGCCGGGTCACGGTCCACCATGCACGCGGGGAGGACCATATCCCGGAGAGCCCGTATGATGTCGTGGTGGCCCGGGCGGTCACGCGGCTGGACGGCCTGGTGGCCCTGGCGGCGCCGATGCTGGCCGAGGGGGGATGTGTCGTGGCCTGGAAGGGGGCCTGGCCGGAGCCGGAGGGCACGCCCGGGGCGGACGTCGACGTGATGGCCGCACACCGGGTGGAGGTCCCGGGCGAAGAGGGCGCGCGGCATATCGTTGTCGCCCGGCCACGGCTGTGTTAAACGGGTAGACCAGCATCCCGGGGAGGCGGGAACATGACCAAGATAATCGCAGTGACCAATCAGAAGGGTGGGGTCGGCAAGACCACCACCAGCGTCAATCTGGCGGCCTCACTGGTGGCGACCCACCGGCGCGTGCTCCTGATCGACATGGACCCGCAGGGCAACGCGACCATGGGCAGTGGCATCGACAAGCGCCAGCTGGAACGCTCCACCTATGACGTACTGCTCGGCGACAGTCCGTTGTCCGAGGCCGTACTGACCGAGACCGGTGGTGGCTACCACCTGCTACCGGCCAATGCGGACCTGACCGCGGCCGAGGTGGACCTGCTCGAGGTGTCGGGACGCGAGACCCGCCTGCGCACCGCCCTGAGCAACGCCGATTCGGCGTACGATTACATCATCATCGACTGCCCGCCGGCGCTGAACATGCTGACGGTGAACGCCCTGGCCGCTGCCAGTACCGTGATGATCCCGATGCAGTGCGAGTACTACGCCCTGGAGGGCCTGACCGCCCTGCTCGATACCATCCGGCGGATCCAGGAGCGGGTCAATCCCGATCTGGAGGTGGAGGGGCTGCTGCGGACGATGTTCGATCCCCGCAATCGCCTGGCGTCCGATGTCTCCCAGCAGCTGACCGAGCACTTCGGCGGCAAGGTGTACCGCACCGTGATCCCGCGCAACGTGCGGCTGGCGGAGGCCCCCAGCTATGGCCTGCCGGTTTTGACCTACGACAAGGGTTCGCGCGGCGCGCAGTCCTACCTGGCGCTGGCCGGCGAGATGCTGCGCAATGAAGGGAACGCCGAGAAGCAACCGGCCTGAGAGAATGGATGACGGAGAGTGAAGACAGCACCATGAGTGGACGCAAACGCGGTCTGGGACGCGGTCTGGATGCCCTGCTTTCGGCCCCGGAGCCGACGGTGGAAGAGGTCGTGGAGCGCGGCGAACGCCTGGAGAGCCTGCCACTGGAGAGCATCCGGCGCGGGCGCTACCAGCCGCGCCGGGAGATGGATCCCGATGCCCTGGAGGCCCTCGCCCACTCCATTCGCATGCAGGGCGTGGTCCAGCCGGTGGTGGTGCGGCCGGTGGACGAGGCGGCGGGCGAATACGAGCTCATCGCCGGCGAACGCCGTTGGCGCGCCGCACAGATGGCGGAGCTGGAGAGCATCCCGGCGGTGGTGCGGGCGGTCCCCGATCAGGCCGCCATGGCCATCGGGCTGATCGAGAACATCCAGCGGGTGCAGCTCAACCCGCTGGAGGAGGCGTTCGCCTTCCACCGCCTCATCGAGGAGTTCGAGCTGACCCACCATCAGGTGGCCGAGGCCGTGGGGCGTTCACGGGTAGCGGTGACCAACTACCTGCGTCTGCTGGAGCTGACCAGCGAGGCCAAGGAGCTGGTGGAGGAGGGCCAGCTCGACATGGGCCACGCCCGCGCCCTCCTGTCGGTACGTGGCGGGACGCAGGTCCACGCGGCGCGCAAGGTGGTGGAATCGGGGCTCTCGGTGCGCGAGACGGAGCGCCTGGTGCAGGCCCTGCAGGCCCAGGAACGCGACGGAGAGGAAGACGGCAGCCCCGCGTCGGCGTCCGGAGAGGCGCGCAGCGCCGATGTCCAGCGTCTGGAGCGTGCCCTTGGCGAACGCCTCGGTGCGCCGGTGAAGATCCAGTACAACCAGGGCGGCAAGGGCCGCCTGGTCATCAGCTACAACAGCCTCGACGAGCTCGACGGGATCCTTCGCCACGTGGGTGGCGAGGACGTCGTCGACGGAGCATGAGGCGCGTGTCCGGGACGCGCCATTTGACCCCTCGGTTCGCATGCTCTTATAATCCGCCGCTGCTGTTGGGTGGTGACGCAACGAGGGGTCGAGGCATGCCCGCTACAGAGGGCATTACGGAGAGCGGGGCGTGACGGAGACGCCGCCTGAAACCGAGACCGCTCCGGTCCATCTCAGTCGCCGCGCCGTGGGCGTCATCCTGGGGATTCAGCTGGGACTGACGCTGCTGGCCGCCGGCATCCTGTATCTGGCCGGATACGCGCACGCCGCCGAGTCGGCACTGGTGGGAGGTGGCATCAGTGTCGTGACCACACTGTATTTCGCCCTGCGGGTCTTTCTGGGGACCCGCTGGCTGCCGGTGAGAAAGCTGGTGCGGCGTTTCTATTCCGCCGAGGCTCAGAAGCTTGCGCTGACCGTGGCGCTGTTCGCCATGGTCATCGCGACCCTGGAAGTGGATTTCCTTGCGATGTTCCTGACCTACATGGTCACGCTCATCGCCTTCTGGCTGGCCCTGCTGCCCGCCCTCACCGGCCCTGAATACTGAAATTCATCGCGACTGCAAGAGAGCTTGAGCATGGCATCCGAGAAACCGACTGCAGGTGAATACATCCAGCACCACCTGGGCCATCTGACCTACGGCGAGGGCTTCTGGGCGATCCATCTGGACACCATGTTCTTCTCGATCCTCCTCGGGGCGATCTTCCTGTTCATCTTCATTCGGGCCGCGCGCAAGGCCACGGCCGGCGTGCCGAGCGGGCTGGTGAACTTCGCCGAGATCATGGTGGAGTTCGTCGATCAACAGGTGCGCGACTCCTTTCACGGCAAGAGCAACCTCATTGCCCCGCTGGCGCTGACCATCTTCATCTGGGTCTTCCTGATGAACATCGTCAAGCTGCTGCCGTACGACCTGCTGCCCTACCTGACCACCATCCCCTTCTTCCAGCAGCTGGGGCTGGAGTATCTGCGGATCAACCCGACCTCGGACGTCAATGCCACCTTCGGCATGTCCATCGCGGTGTTCCTGCTGATCCTCTACTACAGCGTGAAGGTGAAGGGCTTCGGTGGCTTCGGGAAGGAGATGGTCCTGCAGCCGTTCGGCAAGTGGTTCATCCCCTTCAACTTCATCCTGAAGGTGGTGGAAGAGGTGGCCAAGCCGGTCTCGCTCTCGCTGCGTCTGTTCGGCAACATGTACGCCGGTGGTCTGATCTTCACCCTGGTGGCGCTGCTTCCGTGGTGGGCCATCTGGACGCTGGGTCTGCCGTGGTCGCTGTTCAAGCTGCTGATCATCACGCTGCAGGCGTTCATCTTCATGGTCCTGACCATCGTCTACCTGAGCATGGCTCACGAGGACCACTGATTTCGTTCTGTGTGCGAGGACCGGGTGGCCGGGACTCGCGCGAATCGTTCAACCCGTAACCTTGACTTGAAACCCTGGAGGAACCAATGGAACTCGCTATCGCTAACGTTGAGGGTATGACCGCCATCGCCGTGGGCCTGATCCTGGGCCTCGGCGCCCTCGGGACCGCCATCGGCTTCGGCCTGCTGGGCGGCCGCTTCCTGGAAGGCGCCGCGCGTCAGCCGGAGATGGTGCCGATGCTGCAGGTGAAGATGTTCATCGTCGCCGGCCTGCTGGACGCCGTGACCATGATCGGTGTGGGTCTGGCCCTGTTCTTCACCTTCGCCAACCCCTTCAGCGCCGCGGTCACTGGCTGAGCAGAGCAGCCACGCGATCCAGAGCATACGTATCAATCGATAACCAGGGGGTGGCAACGTGAATATCAATCTCACGCTGCTTGGCCAGATGATCACCTTCGCACTTCTGGTCTGGGTGACCATGAAGTACGTGTGGCCACCGATCATGGAGGCCATGCAGGAGCGTCAGAAGAAGATCGCTGATGGCCTGGCCGCCGCGGAGCGCGGCGAGAACGAGCAGAAGCTGGCCGAGGAACGGGCCAAGCAGTTGATTCACGAGGCCAAGCAGGAAGCCAGCGAGATCGTGGCGCAGGCTCAGAAGCGGTCCAACGAGATCGTGGAGCAGGCGCAGAACACGGCTCGAGAAGAGGCTGAGCGTATCAAGGCATCGGCCCAGTCCGAGATGGAGCAGGAGCTCAACCGGGCCCGCGAGGACCTGCGCAAGCAGGTGGGCACCCTGGCCGTGGCCGGCGCCGAGCGGATCCTCCAGAAGGAGATCGATGCAAAGGCCCACGAGAAGGTCGTCGACGACCTCGTGGCGCAGATCTAGGTGAGCGGCCATGTCTGAAATCACCACGACCGCACGGCCCTACGCCAAGGCGGTGTTCGAAATGGCCCAGGCGAAGGGTGACTACGAGCGCTGGTCCAATCAGCTCGCCTTCCTCGCAGCGGTAGCCGAGGATGACGCGATGGCCGAGCGCCTCGACAACCCGCGCCTGACGCGGGAGAGCCTGGCGGAACTGGTCTGTGCCATCGGCGAGGGCCAGCTGGACGAGGACGGCCGTAATCTGGTCCGGCTGCTGGCGGAGAACCGTCGGCTGCGCCTGCTGCCGGCCATCGCCCCGCTCTACGAAGAGCTGCGGAACGAGGCCGAGGGGACCATCGGGGCGCGCGTTACCGCCGCCCAGCCGGTCTCTGACGCCCAGCAAAAGGCCATCGCCGATGCGCTGAAGAAGCGACTCGGTCGCGACGTGGAGCTCGAATGCGACGTGGATGAGGCCCTCATCGGCGGTGCCGTGATTCGGGCCGGCGACCAGGTCATTGATGGTTCCGTGACCGGCCGTCTGCAGCAAATGGCGAGCACCCTGCGGCACTAACCGGACCGAATTGAGAGGAATGCAAGCATGCAACTGAATCCCGCCGAGATCAGCGATCTCATCAAGAAGCGCATCGAGAGTTTCGATGCCGTCTCCGAGGCGCGTAACGAAGGTACCATCGTCAGCCTCGCCGACGGCATCGCCCGTATCCACGGCCTTGCGGACATCATGTCCGGCGAGATGATCGAGTTCCCGGGCGATGTCTACGGCATGGCCCTGAACCTGGAGCGCGATTCGGTA
>CAZGJO010000005.1:0-25967 GCA_964525685.1 uncultured Ectothiorhodospiraceae bacterium
GCCGCAGAAGCCCCCGCGCCGCGACCCCGCACCCTCCGGGCCGGGTGCCCCGGGCCCGTCGGGCGATACGGCGCCGTGGTCCTAGAGGCGCCCGCGCATGTCGCGCAGGGTGAAGCCCTGCAGGGGGGGCAGGTCATCGCCCCGCGTCAGGGCCAGCACCTTGAAGAGCTCCCCCATCTCCTCCGGCATGGTCAGGGTACGCATGGCGCGGGCCAGCTCCGCCTGGGCGCGCTGATCCACCGGGTTGACCGTCTCCATGGCCTCGGCGAGGCCGGTGCCCAGCAGATAATGGGCCTGGGTGGTGAAGCCGGCGACGTTCAGACCGGCCTCCCAGGCCGCGGTGGCAATGGCGGTGAAGTCCACGTGGGCGGTGAGATCGCTCAGCCCGGGATAGAGGAAGGGGTCGGTGTGGCTGTGGTGGCGGTAGTGGCCCATGAGGGTGCCGCCGTCGCGCTGCGGGTGGTAGAACTCGTGGCGCGGAAAGCCGTAGTCGATGAGCAGGATCAGGCCGGCCGTCAGGGCGTCGGCCAGGGCGCTGGTCCAGTCCTCGGCGGCCAGGCCGATCTCCGATTCGTAGCCCGTCGGCAGGGGGCCGACGGCCTCCTGGATGGCGGTCAGGCGCGCCTCCAGTCGCGGGTCGTCCAGCGGCTTTTCCACCTCCACAAAGCCGCCCTCCGGAGTGGTGGCCACGGCCAGCTCCCGCGCTCCGTCTTCGGTGATCCGGAAACGGTGCACCGGCAGGGCGTCGAGGACCTCGTTGGCCAGCACCACGCCGCGTAGTCCGTCGGGCAGGGTGTCTTCCCAGACCACCCGCGCCAGCAGGTGGGGGCACTCGGCCGCCAGGGTCGCGCGCTGGCGCTCGCGCAGGTCGGCGCTGACCTCCAGGATCCGGTAGCGTCCTGGCAGCACCTCCAGCCGCTCCAGCTCCGTGAGTACCGCCACGGCCAGGCGGCCCGAGCCGGCGCCGGGCTCCAGGATGTCGCCGCCGCCCAGCGCCTGCAGGACCGGCGCTGCCTCCCGTGCCAGACAGCGCCCGAACCAGGGCGAGATCTCCGGGGCGGTGACGAAGTCGCCGGCGGCACCCAGCTTGTGGCTGCCGGCCGAGTAGTAGCCGAGGCCGGGCTCGTAGAGCGCCCGGTGCATGTAGTCGTGGAACGGCAGCGCCCCGCCGTTGGCGGCTATGGCCTCGGCGATCCGGTCGACCAGCGCGGCGCTGAGCGCCAGGGCGTCGTCGTCGGGGCGGGGGAGTTCGGGGTTCGCGGCGGCCATGGCGTTCTCGCACCGTTTCGGGTCGGCTGGGTGGATGAACCAATGGGCGCGGAGGATAGCATATACCGGCACCGGGGCGGGCTGGCGACAGCGCCGCGAACGCGGGATGATGGGCAGCCATCCGAGGACGAACCTGGAGCGATCGTGATCGAACCGGACGACAGCCGTATCACGGCGGCCGCCGCGACCCTGCGCCGCCATGCGGCCATCGCGCGCAAGCGCCGCTGTCTGGTACTGGCGGGGTCGGCGGCCTGGGGGCGTCGGGTCGCCGCGGTGCTGGTCGGAGAGGAGCCGGCCTGGCTCTGGGTCGGCGACCCGGCGGAGACGCCCCTGGGTGCGCCGGCGGAGAGGGTCTCCCCCGCGCAGGCGCCCCGCGTCCTGGGCCGGGAATTCGACGGCGTCATCCTCGATGGCCACCCCGGTCTGGATGCCGATGCCCTGGGGGCGGTGGCCGGAACGGTTCGGGCCGGGGGACTGCTGGTCCTGTTGATGCCCCCGCTGGACAATGACTGGCGCGATGCACCGGAGCCGGCCGCCGCGGCGATGACCGTCCATCCGTTCCCTCCCGAGGCGGTGGGGCGGCGTTTCCTGGTTCGTGCCGCCGGTTGGGTCGGCGCGGACCTGCAGACCGTGGTGATCCGCGAGGACGGGGAGCCACCGGCCCTGCCGGCGCCACCGCCCCCCGCCGCCTCGGAGACCGTGGCCGATCCGGATTGCCGCACGGCCGAGCAGGCCGAGGCGGTGGCTGCCCTGCGCCATGTGGTCACCGGCCAGCGGCGGCGCCCGGTGGTCCTGATCGCCGACCGGGGGCGAGGCAAGTCGGCGGCCCTGGGGATCGCTGCGGGGCGCTTGCTCGCCGAGGGGCCGCGCCGGATCGTCCTCACGGCCCCGCGACGCGATGCCGTTGCCCCGGCCTTCGAGCGGGCGCAGGCGGTCCATCCCGAGGCGGCGCATGCCCGCAGCGGCGGCCTCACCTGGCCCGACGGCGGCACGCTGGTCTACCGCGCGCCGGAAGACCTGGTGAACGACCCCGCTGAGGAGGCCGCCCTGGTCATGGTGGATGAGGCCGCGGCGATACCGGCCCCCTGGCTGGAGCGGCTGCTGCGGCGCCACAGCAGGATCGCCTTCGCCACCACCGTGCACGGCTATGAGGGGACCGGGCGCGGCTTCGAGGTGCGTTTCCGCCACGCCCTGGACCATGGCACCCGGGGCTGGCGGCGGCTGGAACTCACCACCCCGGTGCGCTGGGCCGCGGACGATCCGGTGGAGCGGCTGGTGGGCCGGATCCTGCTGCTGGACGCGGAGCCGGTGCCCGTCGCCGAAGGGCCCTTGGAGGTTGCCGTGGTGGATCGCGACACCCTGGTCGCCGATGAGCCGACCCTGAGCGCCGCCTTCGGCCTGCTGGTGCAGGCCCACTACCGCACCCGCCCCCGGGACCTGCGCCACCTGCTGGACGGCCCCAGCGTCCGCGTGGTGATCGCCCGCCGGGGCGGGGCCGTGGTCGGCGTCGCCCTGTGGGCCCTGGAGGGCGGCTTCACCGAGGCGGAAGCCGACGCCATCCAGCGCGGCGACCGCCGGCCCCACGGCCACCTGCTCCCCGAGACCCTGGCCGCCCATCTCGGTCTGGCCGAGGCGCCGTGCCTGCGCGCCGTGCGCATCCTGCGTCTGGCCGTGCACCCGGAGGCCCGCCGCGTCGGGATCGGTCGCGCCCTGCTGGCAGGGGTGGAAGAGGCGGCCCGGGAGCACGGGTGCGACTACCTCGGCGCCAGCTTCGCCCTGGATACCGGGCTGCTCGCCTTCTGGCAGCAGTGTGGCCACCGGGTGGTGCGCCTCTCCCAGCGGCGCGGGGCCGTCTCCGGCAGCCATTCGGCGGTCCTGTTGCGCCCCCTGACCCCCGCCGGGACCACCCTGGTGGACGCCGCCCGCGCCTGCTGCGCCGACGACCTCCCCCTGGAGCTGGCCGACCGCTACCGCGATCTCCCCCCGGATCTCGCCATTGCCCTGCTGCGCGGCCTCCCGGTCCCGCGACCGGAAACCGCCGACCGGCGTGTGGCCGCCGACGTCGCCGCCGGCCATCGTCTCCCCGAGGCCCGCCCGGCGCCCCTGTGGCGCGTGGCTCGATGGCTCCTGGCCGGTGAGGAGATACCGCTGACGGAACAGGAGGAGGCGGTTCTCGTGTGCCGACTGCTGCAGCGCCATCCATGGAAGGCGGTGGCCGATGCCACGGGGTTGAGCGGGCGCCGCGAAGCGAGTGACTGCCTGCGCACCGCCCTGGCCAGGGATGTACCCGGTGAATGAGTGCGGCTGGAGGCCGGCCCGGGGGCGCGGCCGGGGGCCGTCGAGCCTACACGGACGTATTCATGGCGTCCCCCCGGCCGCGCCGCCGGGCCGGCCTCCAGCCGCCTCCCCTCTCCGCCGTTTGGGTTCGCGCCGGTCCCCTTCTACACTGCAGTGACTGACATCCACAAAGACGGGAGAACGCACCCCATGGGACGCATGAACGAACGCGTGGTCGTGATCACCGGCGGCGCCAGCGGCATCGGCGAGGCGTCCGCCCGCGACATCGTCGCCGAGGGCGGCCGTGTGGTGCTGGCCGACCTCAACGACGAGGCCGGCGCGGCGCTGGCCGCCGAGCTCGGCGGTGACGACCACGCCCTCTACCAGCGCACCGACGTCACCGACGAGGCCCGGGTGAAGGCGCTGTTCGACCTCGCGGAGGAACGCTTCGGCCGGGTCGACGGCGTGTTCAACAACGCCGGTATCGGCTACATCGGCGCCACCGAGGAGCACACGCTGGCCGACTGGCAGCGGGTCATCGACGTCAACCTCACCGGGGTCTTCCTGGTGGCGCGCGAGGCGGTGGCGCGGATGCTCCAGAGTGGCGGCGGCAGCCTGGTCAACTGCGCCTCGATCCTCGGCAACTTCGGCCAGTCGCAGACCGCGGCCTACAACGCCGCCAAGGGCGGGGTGGTCAACCTGACCCGGGGGCTGGCGCAGGAGTACGGCGCGCGCGGCATCCGGGTCAACACGGTGTCGCCGGGCTACGTTGAGACGCCGCTGCTCGGCCTGCTGGACCAGCCGACCAGGGACTTCCTCGCCGGCCTCCACGCCATGCAGCGCATGGGCCAGCCGGCGGAGGTGGCGAAGCCGGTCACCTTCCTGCTCTCCGACGAGGCGTCGTTCATCACGGGGGCGCAGCTGCTGGTGGACGGCGGCTTCACCGCCGGCAAGAGCTGAAACGGCGGCCGCCGGGTTCGCGCCGCGGGCCCGGCGCCGTTACAGCGGCCAGCGGTCGATGGCGATGGTGCCGTCGAGCAGGCTGCGCCAGAGGTCGGTGCTCGCCGCCAGGTGCTCGTCGAGGATGGCGCGCGCCTGTTCCTCCACATCGGCGCGCTCCACCCCCGGCGGTGCGTCCAGGCGGACGTGGCCGGCCTGGGGATCGGAGACCGGGTTGCCGATGCGGCTGACCAGATAGACCTCGGCGGTCTCGATGCCGGGCAGCGAGTCGACCATGTCCTGGGCGGCGCGGCTGGCGATGATGTTGTAGACCTTGCCGACATGGGTCACCGGGTTCTTGCCCGCCACCGACTCCAGCGTCATGGGCCGGTAGGGGGTGATCAGGCCGTTGACCCGGTTGCCCCGGCCGGCCTCGCCGTCGTCCCCGGCCTCGGCGGAGGTGCCGGTGACGGTGAGGAAGACCGATTCGTGTTCCGGCACATCGGCGGCGTTGACGGCCACCTCCACCGGCAGCCCGCCGGCGGCCTCGCTGGCCGCGTCGTGGGCGGCCGCGGCCACGGCATCGCGGGCGGCCAGGTAGGCGTCGATGTCGGCGAGGTGGGCGTCGACCATGGCGCAGCCGACGGTGATGCGGATCTGCTCTTCGCGACGCACCCCCATGACCTTGATGTCCTCGCCCGCCGCCGGCTGGGTCGCCTTGAAGTCGGGGTGGTTGAGGCGGCGCTCCACCGCGTCCACCGCCCGTTCCAGCGGCGACAGGCTGGCGTAGCCGACGCCGATGGAGGTGTCGTTGGCGTACCAGACCCCGCCGCTCTCGCGGCGCAGGAAGAGTTCGGTGAGGTCCGCCGAGCCGGGCCGGATCAGGGAGTGGGTGCGCACATGGCGGTCCGGATCCAGGTGGCGGACGTTCTCCCGCAGCCAGCGCCGGGTGACCTCGGTGACCAGTTCGTCCACCGGCAGCGCCTTGCCCCGGACCTCGCGGGTGGCGCGCCCGGCCAGGTAGATCTCCAGCGGCTCCTCCACCGTGCCACCGCCGAAGGCGGGGCGGGCGGACCCTCCCCAGAGCAGTGCCTTGTCGACGTTGTGGTGGAGGATGGTGCCGAACTCCTGCTCGTAGAGCATGGAGAGCTCCAGGCTCAGCCGCTCGGTCAGGGCGTCACAGATGGTGTCGGGGTGGCCCGTGCCCTTGCGTTCCACGACTTCCACCGGGGTGGCGGGCGGGGTCTGCAGATCCAGGTACCATTCCATAGGGGTCCGTTCTCCGGCTGTTGGCGAATGGGGGAATGATCGTCGCCGTGGCGCGTTGGCGCAAGGTATCGCCGGAATCAGTCCGTCGCGGGGAGCAGGGCGTGCACGGTGATCCGGTCGTCGTTGCACGCCAGGACCACGTCGAAGGCGCCGTAGCGCATGCGGTATTCGCGCGGATCGTCGGCCTGGTGGGCCGGGCGGGGGTCGAGGGCGAGTACCGCCGCCAGTTCCCGACGCAGCCGGGCGCCGTCGTCGAGGGCCGCGAGGGTCTGCTCCGCCGCCTCGCTGAAGGTGACCGACCGGGTCTCCGGCGGGGCGTCGGCGAAGCCGGGATCGGCCTCGGGGATGCTGTCGGCATAGGGGACGTACGGCTTGATGTCGAGGATCGGGGTGCCGTCCAGCAGGTCGGCCCCCGCCACCCGCAGGCGCCCGGCCTCGGCATCCACCCCCAGCAGGCGCACCGCCGAGAGGCCCACCGGGTTGGGGCGATGGCCGCTGCGGGTGGCGAACACGCCGACCCGCTCGCGACCACCGAGACGGGGCGGTCGCACGGTGGCGCCCTCGTGCGGCCGATGGGCGTGGAAGAGAAAGATCAGCCAGAGGTGGCTGAAGGACGCCAGGCCGCGCACGGCGTCGGGGTGGTCATGGGGCGGGTGCAGGACGACCTCGGCCTCCACCGGCGCCAGCCCCGGTTGGCGCGGGATCCCGAACTTCTGGTGAAAGGGGCCGCGCAGGGTCGCCACCGGAGTCAGGGACCACGCCTCAGAGCTCACGCACCACCCGGAAGCCGATGTTGGTGTCCAGTTCGTCCCAGACCCGGCGCATGCGCGCGGCGCTGCGGGCGCGCACCGCCATGTCGAAGAAGGAGCCGCCGCGCACGACGATGTTCTTGCCCTCCCGCAGGGTGGCGATGTGGGCATCGGCATCCGTCCCGGTCTGGCTCTCGGTCCAGCGGCTGGCGGTGAACTCCCACACGTTGCCGTGCATGTCGTGCAGGCCCCAGGCGTTGCACGGGTAGCGTCCGACCTCCAGCGGCAGGCGCGCCGGCAGGCAGCGCGGCATGAACCAGCGCCGTCCCTGCTTCTGCTCCTCGTAGGGGAAGGACGGGTTGAAGTGCGCCTGGGCGCAGGTCACCGACTCGCCGAAGTGGAACGGCGTGGTGGTCCCGGCGCGACAGGCGTACTCCCATTCCGCCTCGGTGGGCAGGCGGTAGCGGGCGTTGGTCTGCTCCGAGAGCCAGTCCAGGTAGTCCCGCGCCTGTCGCAGGCGGATGTTGATGACCGGCTGGTCACCGGCGGTCCGGATCAGGTCGCGGCGGAAGCGGAAACCGGTGGCCGCCTGGTAGCGGGCGAACTGGTCGGCGGTGACGGCAAATCGGCCCATGGCGAAGGGGCGGCTGACGGTGATCCAGCGTCGGGGGGCCTCCGAGGGGTCGTGGCCGAACTCCTGGGGCGTGGAGCCCATGAGGACCCGCCCCGGCGGGATCACCGCCAGCTCGGGGCCGCCGTGGCCGTCGGCGCAGAGGTCGCGGAAGCCGAAGCCCACGTCGGCGGCGTCGGCGGCCGCCTGCTGCAGGGCCTGAACGCCGTCGCGGTCAAGGTCGCTGACGCAGGGCGGGGTCCCGTCGGTGTGTTCGCGCGTTTCGGACTGTTCGCTCATGTCACGGCGTCGCTGAAGGCTGCGGGTTCTCCGGGATTATCCGCTACCAACCGGCCATCGGCCAGAGGGCGGCGGGCGTGGAACCAGATCGGCGCATCCGCGCCGGGGCCGGCCACCCGTTCGGAGGGCGCCTCGAGCCCCGCCATCCAGCGCGTCACCGCCTCCAGCTCGTCCCGGCCTCCGGCATGGCCGGGGTAGGCCATCACCGAGAGGCCGCCGCCGGGGCAGAGCCACTGCCAGGCGGCGTCCAGGGCGTTGCGGGTGGTCTCCGGCGTGGTGGCGGGGCCGTCGGGTGAGCCGGGCAGATAGCCGAGGTTGAACACCGCCGCGGCCAGCCGGCCTCGGGCGGCGGCCGGCAGGGCCGCCGCCAGATCGCCATGGCTGCGCCCCGCCAGGGTCAGCGTGACCTCCGGCGCCTCGGTAAAGAGGCGTTCCCGGGTCTGCTCCAGGGCCGCCGCCTGGATGTCCAGGGCGAAGACGCGGCCGCCGGGGGCCACCGCGCGGGCCAGGGCCAGGGTGTCGCGGCCGCCGCCGGCGGTGGCGTCGAGGACCCGGTCGCCCGGTCGCAGGCGGGGGCGGAGCCAATTGTGGACGGCTTCGGTCAGGCGCATGGTTCGTCCTCCTTCCAGTAACGTGACGGTGCCACGGCCGGCGGGAGCGGTGCTCCGTCCAGCCAGTGGGCGGCCAGGCATTCGGCGTAGTGGGGGGCCCAGAAGGCGCCGCGCCCGCCGAAGCCGTTGAAGACCAGCAGGCGCGGTTGTCGGGGGTGGGGGCCGGCCACGGGGTGGCGATCCGGAAGGGTCGGGCGCCAGCCGGCACGGTGGTCCCGTACCGGTTGGGGCGCCGGCTTCCCCAGCATGGCGGCCGCCGCGGCCAGCAGGCGCTCCCGCCCGCTCTGACTGGGGTGCACATCCTCGGGCGACTGTTCGTGGGTCGCCCCCACGCGCACGGTGTCCTCCGCGCCGGGGACGAGCCACTGGCGGCGGTTCAGCGGCAGCGGCGGGGCGGGGGTCGGGCGCGACAGGGTCAGTACCTCGCCCTTCAGCGGCTGAACCGGCAGCCAGTGGAACCAGGGGTTGTCGGCCACGGCGGTGCCCTCGCAGAAAAAGACGGCGGCGAAGCGTTCGCCATCGACGGTGACGTGGTCGTCCGCGACCCGGATGGACGCCGCCTCGGTGAGCGGGGGGCGCAGGTTGCCGTCGGCGTCCAGACGGGCCAGCAGCCCGTCGAGCAACGGTTCGCTGTCGACATGGCCGCCACCGTGGATGAGCCCGCTGCCCTCGGGATCGGCGCAGGCCGCCAGGCTCCCGGGCGGGTCCGCCGGGGCGAGCCAGGGGGCGTGGCTGGCCTCCTGTCGCCGTGCCTCCCAGCGTCGGCGCTCGGCGGCGTCGACGACGAGGCGGCGGATCGGCGTCGGGTGCCAGAGGGGCTGCCCGAGGCGTCGCTCGGCCTCGGTATAGAGGCGCTGGGCCGCCTCCAGGAAGGCCGCCGTGTTCTCCGGCAGGGCCAGACGGGGGCCGGTGACCGGCGAGACCAGCCCGGCGGCGACCCGGGAGGCCGACTCACCCGCTGAGTGACTGACGGCCACGGGCTGCCCGCGCGCCTCCAGGGTCAGCTGGAGCGTGGCGCCGGCGAGGCCGTGGCCGACGATGAGAACGGGAGGGTGTGCGGGCATGGCTGCGGGGATTCGGAGTTCCTCGTCCGGTGAACGCGAAAAAGATTGATCCAGATCAATCTGATTTCATATTAGATTTGACTCATTTGTGCGGGCCTGCCCTCGGCCGCGTCCTCCTGTGTCCCGGGAACCCCGGGGATCAGCAGGGCTTGTCGGGACGACAGTGGCCCAATATCCCCGGCGATCCGAACCGATGTCCGGTGGCCGGGCGCCGGAAATGCCCGCCCACCGGGCTGGACAGCAGGCCTGTATTGTTGCAGATTCGTCACCGACTGCCACGGGCAGTACAGACAGAAGAGCATACGAAAACGCCAATCAATCAACCAAGGAATCGAGGAGATTTCGCATGGCAAAACTGCGCCTTCCTCTCATCGCGCTTGGCGCCGCCGCCACCTTCATGGCGGGCGCGGCCCAGGCCGAAGTGACGCACGGCCAGCTGATGGCCAGCACCTGCTTCGCCTGCCATGGCAATGAGGGTATGAGTCCCAATACCATCCCGAGCATCGGTGACTGGAACAAGGATCAGATCGTCGAATCAATGCAGGCCTACAAGGCCGGCGATCGCATGTCCACGGTCATGGAACGCCACGCCAAGGGCTATACCGATGAAGAAATCGAGGCCATCGCCGAGTACATCGGCAGCCTCAACTAATACGGCAACCGTGGACATAGACTGAACACAGGGGGATGCAAGAATGTTTGAACTGACTCGTCGTCAGATGCTCAAGACAATGGGCGCTGGTGCGGCCGCAAGCGGTCTCACGCTGTCCGGTTGTGCGACCAACGGCAAGGCCAGGGGGGCCCACGTGGTCGTCATCGGTGGCGGTTTCGGCGGCGCTACCTGCGCCAAGTACCTGCGCCAGTTCGACTCCGACGTCCAGGTGACCCTGGTCGAGCCGAAGAAGAGCTACACCACCTGCCCGGCCTCCAACTGGTACCTGGGCGGCTTCCGGGAGAGCCTGGACAGCATCACGCACGATTACAGCGCCCTGCGGGACAAGCACGGCGCCACCGTGGTCCACGACAAGGTCGTGGGCGTCGATGTCGATACCCGCCGCGTGCGCCTGGAGGGTGGCGACAGCCTCAACTACGACCGCCTGGTGGTCTCGCCCGGCATCGACTTCCGCTGGGACCAGATCGAAGGCCTCGATGAAACCACCACCGAGGCGGTCCCGCACTCCTGGAAGGCCGGTGATCAGACCCGTCTGCTGCGTCAGCAGCTCGAGGCCATGGACGACGGTGGTACCTTCGTGCTGGTGCCGCCGCCGAACCCCTTCCGCTGCCCGCCGGGGCCGTATGAGCGCGCCAGCCTCATCGCCCACTACTTCAAGGAGAACAAGCCGCGCTCCAAGGTCCTGATCCTGGATCCGAAGGACGGCTTCTCCAAGCAGGGCCTCTTCCAGCAGGGCTGGGACCAGCTCTACGGCGACATGATCGAATGGGTCCCGGCCTCCGACGGCGGTGGCGTGGATCGCATCGACGCCGACTCGAAGACCGTGGTCTACAACAACGGTTTCGATGAGGTCCGGGGCGACGTGGTCAACTATGTCCCGGCCCAGAAGGCCGGCAAGATCGCCCGCGATATTGGTCTGACCGACGACAGTGGCTGGTGCCCTGTGGATCAGAAGACCTTCGAGTCGGAGATCCATCCCGGCATCCACGTCATCGGTGACGCCAGCATCGCCGGCGCCATGCCGAAGTCGGGCCACTCCGCCAACAGCCAGGGCAAGATGACGGCCGCCGCCATCGTCGCCCAGCTGCGCGGTGACGACGTGGTGACGCCGTCCCACGTCAACACCTGCTACAGCCTGCTTGACCCGAACTACGGCATCACCGTGGCCGCCGTCTATCGCCATAGTGATGGTGCGATCGGCGGTGTCGAAGGGGCCGGCGGCGTCAGCCCCACCGACGTCGGGGCCGACTTCCGGCAGCAGGAGGCGGTCTACGCCCGCGGCTGGTACGCCAGCATCTCCGAGGACACCTGGGGCTGAACCCCGTGGTGACCGGCGACCCCCGGGTCGCCGGTGTTCCCGGCAACAAAAAAGGGGACGTGCCCGGCGTGGCGCGTCCCCTTTTTTGTTGCCGGGCCCCGTCCCATATGAAGATTCAACATCCGGATTTCTCTGGAACTGTGCGGAAATTGGCCGGAATGGGTTATCATCGACCACCGAGAAGGCGGTGTCAGGGAGACGGCATGGCGGGACTGGTGATCGAACTGCTGGGCGAGCCACGCGTGGGATTTGACGCGCAGGCGCCCACGGAGAGCGGCTTCGACCGCGCCCACCTGGTGCTCTATTACCTCGCCGCCCACGCCGGTACCCCCGTGCGTCGGGAGCGACTGGTGGAACTCCTCTGGGGCGGGATGGCCGCCGATGCCGGCCGGCTGAATCTTCGCCAGGCCCTGCACCGTCTCCGCCGCACCCTGCGGGAACCCCCGCAGCTGGAGGTGACCCGGTCCGCGGTCTGCCTCCATCCCGAAGACACCGACATCGATCTGCTCGCCTTCGAAGGGTCGGAGGCGGGCGACCTCGACAGGCTGGTGGCGCTCTATCGCGGCGACTTCCTCGAAGGCCTTCCGCTGTCCGGCCAACTCCCCGATTACGAGGCGTGGGTAGTGGAACGGCGCCGCCTGGCGCGGCACCGTCAGCTCGATTACCTGGAGCGCTGCGCACAGCGCGATGAAGAGCGGGGCGACCGGGCTGCGGCACTGGGCCATGCCCGACGCTACCACGCCCTCCTCGAGGTGTGCGGGGCCGCCGCGGCCGAACGCGACCGCGCCGGGCGCTGGGTGGCGGAGCTCGAACAGGGGTGTCCGGGTGCCGGCAGTGACTTCCCGGTAACGGTGGTCCAGTTCGATGTGGTCTGGGATCGCGACCCGGAGGAGATGCCGGAACTCCTGAGCACGGTGCTGCCGACCCTCCAGCAACGTCTGGAGGAAGAGGGGGCCCACGTCATGCCTTTCCCGGGGGGCGGGTGCACCGCCTACTTCGGTTACCCGACGGCCCGAAGCGGGATGGTGGACGAGGCCGTGCGGGTCGCACGGGAGGTCGTCTCCCGGGGGGCGCTGACCCTGCGCGCCGGCATCCATGCCGGTGCCATGGCGCCGGCCGGCGCGGGCGGCCCCCCCGACCTCATGGGGACCATCAGTGCCACCGCCTTCGATCTGGCCCAGGCCGCCGCGCCGGGCGAGGTCCGGATCAGTGAGGCCGCCCATAACGAGATGGCCGAGCGGTAATGTCGGAGGGGGCGCGCGGCGAGGCGGATGAGGGGCGCGTCCTGTTGCGCCTGCTGGGCGAGCCGGTCCTGGACGGTCCGGCGGGGGGGCGTCCCCTGGGAGATTGCGACAAGCGGTTGCTGCTCGTGGCCCTGGTCGCCCTGGAGGGGCCGCTGTCGCGCGAACATCTGGCCGACCGGCTCTGGCCGGAGCTGGCCCCGGGAGCGGCGCGCAACAACCTGCGCCAGCTGCTCCACCGCCTGCGTGCCAGTGGCGACGACAGCGCCTCGCTGCTCGCCGTGGATCGCGAGACCGTCGCCCTGGCGCCCGCCCAGGAACTTGGCATCGACATCTCGCGGTTCACTCGCCTGGCGGCTTCCCGCGAGCCGTCCGACTGGCGTGCGGCCAGCGAACTCTATCGCGGCCCCTTCCTCAATGATTGCCTGCCACCGGTGGGGCTGGATGCCCTCGAGGCGTGGGTCCTCGACTGGCGGGAATATCTGGAGCAGCAGTATGTCACCGTGCTGCGTGCGCTGCTGGAGACGGCCCAGGAGGCGCGCGATGCCGGCGCGGTTGCCCACTGGGCCGCCCGGCTGGTCGTCCTCGAACCATGGGACGAGGTCGCTCACTGCGCCCTGATCCGCGCCCGCCTGCAGCTGGGGGCGCATTCGGCGGCACGGGTCGACTACCGGGCCATGGTCGATTCGCTGGCCGAGGAACTCGGGGTCGCCCCCTCCCGTGAGGCCGAATTGCTGCGGGAGGAGATGGAATCGGCCGAGCGGGCAGCTGCTGCACCGGCGCCTTCGCCCGCGCCCCCGACCACCACACCGGCGCCCCCTGTGGGTGCGCGAGGACGCCGGCGGGTGACCGCGGTCTACCTCGAATTCGAGCTGGTCGAGGGGCAGGGGCCGGCGGCCCAGGCCGAGGCGCTGCACGAGCGGCGCGAGCAGGTGCTGGCCCGGTTCGAGGCGGCCGACGGCTACGGCGTGAACTATTTCGGCTCGGGGCTGCTGGTCTACTTCGGCTATCCGCTGGCCCGGGAGGATGCCGCGCAGCGGGCGGTGGCCACGACCCTGGACGTGGTGCACGACAATCCCGGCGCGCGCGCCGCCATTCACGCGGGACTGGTCGTCTCCGGGGTCGGCGGCGGGGCGGAGCTCGCCGGGGAGACACCAGCCCAGACGCTCTGTCTGCGGCACCGTGCCGCTTTCGGCGAGACGGTCATCAGCGCATCGGTGCATGCGTTGGTGAGTGGCTACTTTGATTGTGAGCGCCTCTCCGGCGAACAGCCGGTGTGGCGGGTGCGCAGCCCGTCGGGGGCGCGAGACCGTATCGAGGCGCGACAGGTGCCGCTGTCGCCGCTGGTGGGGCGGGGCGGAGAGATGGAGACGCTGCGCGGCTGGCTGGCGGCGCTGCAGCAGGGAACCTCCCGGCTCGCCCTGGTGGAAGGCGAGGCCGGTGTCGGGAAGTCGCGGTTGCTGCATGCCCTGGCCCGGGAGTGCCCAACCGACCACGTGGCGGTCCGCTACCTGCGCTGTCAGGAGGGCATGCGTGACAGCCCCTTCTGGCCCGTCGTCGACGCCCTGGGGCGCATCGCCGGTCTGGACTCGTCGGCCACCGCCGCCGAACGGCGCGAACGTTTCCGGGACTATCTCGCCATCTACTACACCGACCCGGAGCCGGTGCTGACGATCCTGTGGCCCCTGATGCAGGCCGAGGGCGAACGGCTCGAGAGTCCGCAGTCGCCACGGGGGGTCCGGGATACCCTGCTGGACCTGCTGGGGCGCCTGCGGGCGCGCTACCCGGTTCTCTTCTTCATCGAGGACCTGCACTGGGCCGATCGCTCGACCCTGGATCTGCTCCAGCATCTGGCCGAGACGCTCACGGCCTCGCCGGGGCCGCTGATGGTCATTGCATCGGCCCGCCCCAGCGAACGCCTGGAGACGCTGGCCGTCAGCGACCGCCTCGCCCTGGAACCTCTTTCTGCCGAGGCCGCCCATGGTCTGGTGGCGGCCATCGCCGGAGGTCGGCTGGCTCCAGAGGAGGCGGAACAGCTGGTACATCGCTGCGACGGCATTCCCCTCTATCTGGAGGAGGCCGTGCGCATGGTCGTCCAGACCGGCGCCTCTCCGGAGGCCGTGCCGGCAACCCTCCAGGACCTGTTGATGGCGCGTATCGACGCCCTGGGGGAGTGGCGTGGCCTGGCCCAGCTGGCGGCCACGCTGCACTACGCCTTCGACCAGTCACTGCTGGCCGCCCTCAGCGAGGCGGACCCGGAAGACGTCGTGCGGGGGCTGGCGCAGCTGCTGGACGAGGGCATCCTGGCGCGGGGCTGCGACTCGGAAGAGGGCAGCCTGCGATTCCGCCACGCCATGCTCCAGGAGGCCGCCTACCACTCCCAGCTGCGCGAGGACCGGGTGCGGACCCATGGCCGCATCGCCCGGATCGTTCAGGAGCGTTTCCCGGAGCTGGCCGAGCAGCAGCCGGAATGGCTGGCGCATCACCTGGAGCTTGCCGGTGAACAGCGGGAGGCCCTGAGGGCCTGGCGTCGCGGGGCGGAGCTTGCCACCCGGCGTTCGGCCCACGAGGAGGCGATGGCCCACATTCAACACGCCCTCACCCTGCTCGACCATCTGCCGGCCACCATCGAACGCGACACGGAGGAACTGCTGCTGCGCATCGTCGAAGGGGCGCTCTGTCTGGAGCAGGAGGGGTTCGGCTCCGAGAGCGCATGGCGGGCCTTCGACCGGGCGTGGGCGCTGTGCCAGGAGACCGGGACCGATGGCTGGCCACGTTTCTTCGCCCTCTGGGGCCTCTGGCAGGGGAGCAGCTCCCGGGAAGCGGGGCGTGATACCAGCCTGGCCATGGCGTGTGAACTGGAGGCCATAGCCCGGGCCAGCGACGACAGCGCGCTTCTGGCCCAGAGCCATTACGCCCTGGCCAACAACCATTTCTTCCGGGGTCGATTCCACGAAGCGTGCGAGTATGCCCGGAGCGCGCTGGAGGCCATCCCGCGAGAAGGCGAGACCTTCTTCGGCGAGGACCCGCGCATCCTCAGCCGCGCCTTCATGGGCTGGGCGCTCTGGTATCAGGGGCGGGTCGCGGAGGCGCGGGCGTATGCCCAGCGAGCCGTGGAGGATGCCCGCGAGCGTCGGCGGGGGCACGACCTCGGCATGGTGCTGACCTTCCAGGCGACCCTCGGCTTCCGGGATCGCGACCCCGCACTGGTCCGCGAAGCCACCGACGAACTCCTGGCGCTGACCGGAAGCCACGAGCTGGCCCTGTGGCAGCTGGCGGCGCGCGCCTATCAGGCCTGGCTGGCGGCGCTGGCGGGGGAGCCGGCGGCCCTGGACGGGATCCGCCAGTGCCGGGAGCCGGTGCGCGAGGCCATGGCCAGTGTCGAGAGCTTCTTCATCACCATCGAGATCGAGATCGGCCACCTGCTGGGCGAGACCGAGGCGGCCTGTCGCGCGCTGGACGAGGCCGCCGCCGTGGAGGCGCGCTTCGAGGACGGCCATGATTGTGCCGAGCTGCGCCGCCTGCGTGGCCACAACCGGGCCCGCGAGGGGGAGCAGCACCGGGCTCGCGCCTGCCTCCATCAGGCGCACGCCATTGCCGAGACGCAGGCGGCGTGGCAGGCCGGGTTGCGGGCCGCCATCGACCTCTGTGCGGACCCCGCGGCGGGCCCCGATGAATGGGCCCTCCTGCGGGCCGATACGGAACGGGTGGCGGCGGCAAACGGCCATGACATGGCCCTTCTGGCGGCCAATCGGGACTGGCAGCGAGCCCGGGTGTTGCTGGGGGAGCCCGTTTGACAGTCGACCGCATGACCCTGTTACTCTGCCGTAGTCCGTGAATCAACGAGGTAGTTTATCAATGAAGAAGTTCAGTCAGATTCTGGTTTTCGCCGGTGCCCTCGCTCTGGCGCCCGTGCTGGGTGCGCAGACCTTCGGCGGTGGTGGTGGCGGCGACCAGCAGGCCTTCGAAGAGGCGCGGCAGACGGTGATGCAGCTCGGCCAGGAGCTCACCGAGATCGAAGAGGCCGCCGTGGAGGCCAACCCCGAGCTGCAGCGCAAGCGTGAGGAGCTCCAGGACCTGCTCATGGAGACCATGGCCGAGCAGGGCGCCGAACCGCGGGCGCGCATCGATCGTCTCGAGGAGCTGCAGCCCCGGCTCTCCGGCGCCGGCGCGGATGGTGAGGAGCGCGAGGCGCTGATGCGGGAGTTCCGCCAGGAGCAGGAGGCCCTGATGCAGGCCCAGAACGAGGCCCTGAACGTCCCCGAAGTGCGCGAAGCGCAGCAGGAGCTCCAGGAACAGACCTTCGCCGCCATGAAGGAGATCGACCCGGAGACCGAGGAGCTTGTGGAACGGCTGCGCGAGGCGCAGCAGCGGGCCCAGCAGCTCCAGGGCGGGGCCGGCGGCCTGCGCTGATCCCCTGCGTGAGGAGCAGATATCCTGTGGTGACGGGAGGGCCTTCTCCATGAGCCACCCCGTATCGGTCCATGTGGTCTGCGGGCCTCTGGGGGCCGGCAAGACCAGCACCATCCGCCACCTCCTGGCCCAGCGTCCGATGAACGAGCGCTGGGCGGTGCTGGTCAACGAGTTCGGAGAACTCGGTATCGACAGCGCCAGCCTGGCCGACGCCACCGGAGACCTCGCCGAGGTCGCCGGCGGCTGTATCTGCTGTACCACCCGGCAGCAGCTCCGTGTGACCCTGACCCGCCTGTTGCGCGAGGCGCAGCCCCATCGCCTCTTCATCGAACCCACCGGCCTCGGCCACCCCGCCGGCATCGTCGATCTGCTGCGCGAGCCGGGCCTCAGCGAGGCCGTGGAGGTGGCGGCAACCATCGCCGTCTTCGACGTCGGTGCATTCACCGCCGAGCGGCTGCAGGCCTCGCGGCCGGCCCGGGAGGCCTTCGAGCTGGCCGATGTCCTGCTGCTGAACAAGGTCGATGGAGCCGACGCTGCGCGGGTTGCCGAGGCGCGGGAGCTCGCGGCCACGGCGTGGCCGCCCAAGGCGCGCGTGGTGACCGGCGAGGCGGGGGCCCTGGATGCCGCGCTGCTGGACGAGGCGGTGGCGGAACGTGAGATCGGGGGACAGACTGACGACCACGACCACGACCACGACCACGACCACGACCACGACCACGACCACGACCACGACCCGGATACCGGTTCGTGCGAGGTCCGGGCGGCGGAGGATTCGCGGGTGGTCCCGGCGGCGGGCTATCGGCGCGTGACCGGCGGTGATGCCGACCATGCCACCGTGGCCTGGCTCTTCCCGCCGGAGACGGTATTCAACGGCCCCGCCGTGCGAGCCTGGTTCGACACCCTGCCGGCGGGCGTACTGCGGGCCAAGGGCGTGGTGCGCACCGGCCCCAACCGTGTCCATTTCAATCGCGTCGGCGGCGAGACCCACGAGAGCGAGAGCGCCTGGCGCCGGGACAGCCGCGTGGAGGTCATCCTCGACGCGGGCTACGAACTCCCCGACGCGGTGGAACAAGCGCTCTTCGATGCCGCCGGGCTCTAGGTCAACCGCCGATCCGCCGGGTCGCGCGTGCTAGAATCGTGGGCTACTAGCCCCGATCCCGGAGTCGTGGAGATGAATGCCGAAACGCGCCCGCCCAGCGCCGCTCTTGAACCGCTGCTGGATACCCGCAGCCTGCCCGGTCCCGGGAGCGTCGCCCCGGAAGACCTGACCGACGCCGAACGGGCGCAGTTGCAGCACTCCATCCGCGAGCGCCTGCGTGCGGAGAACGCCGTCCTCATCGCCCATTACTACACCGACGGGGCCCTGCAGGAGCTCGCCGAGGAGACCGGCGGTTTCGTCGGCGACTCCCTGGAAATGGCGCGGTTCGGGGCCGCCAGCGAGGCCTCCACACTGGTCATCGCCGGGGTTCGCTTCATGGGCGAGACGGCGAAGATCCTGAGCCCGGAAAAGCGGGTGCTGATGCCGACCCTGGAGGCGGAATGCTCCCTGGACCTCGGCTGTCCGGCCGCGGAGTTCCGCGCCTTCTGCGACGAACACCCGGAGCGCACCGTGGTGGTCTACGCCAATACCAGCGCCGAGGTGAAGGCGCGGGCCGACTGGGTAGTGACGTCCTCCATCGGCCTGCAGGTCGTGCGCCACCTCCATGCGCGCGGCGAGCCGATCCTGTGGGCGCCGGATCGCCATCTGGGGGCCTACATCCGGGAGCAGACCGGGGCCGACATGCTGCTCTGGCCGGGGAGCTGTGTGGTCCACGAGGCCTTCAAGGCGCAGCAACTGAGCGATTTGAAGGCGGCCCACCCCGAGGCGGCGGTGCTGGTCCATCCCGAGTCGCCGGAGGAGATCATCGCCCAGGCCGACGTGGTCGGTTCGACAACGCAGCTCATCGCGGCCGCCCGCGAGCGGCCGCAGGAGACGATGATCGTCGCCACCGACAGCGGGATCTTCTACAAGATGCAGCAGGCGGCCCCGGAGAAGACCCTCATCGAGGCGCCCACCGCCGGCGCCGGTGCCACCTGCCGCAGCTGCGCCCACTGCCCGTGGATGGCCATGAACGGCCTGCGCAACCTGGACGAGACCCTGGCCACCGGCGCCAACGCCATTGAGGTGGACCCGGCGGTGCGCGAGGCGGCCCTGCGCTCCACCCAGCGACTGCTGGACTTCGCCGCCGAGCACGGCAAGGGGTAGCGGGGCCCGGCGACCCGATGCAGGGCGGGCCCGCACCGGTGGTGCCGGCGCGGGCCCGCGTGCCGACCGCCGGGGTCAGAAGGTGATCATCAGGCTCAGCGAGGGCTCGAAGAAGAGGTCGTCATTATTGGCGCCGCGCGAGTGGGGCACGCCGGAGATGCCCTTCAACGCCGTCGCCACGGCGATGTTCCGGGCCAGGCGGTACTCGTGGCCGACGCCGAAGGTGACGCCGGTCTCTTCGTCAACGCCGGTGTAGTCATCGTCGTAGTGGGCGACCCCGAGCAACCAGAAGAGGCCTTCGCGCTGCTGCGAGCGATACGCCTTGAGACCGACATCGATGACGGTGTAATCATCGGTGGTGCTGCTGTCCCAGCGGGTGCTCTTGGCATAGCCGGCATACAGGTCGAGGGTCCGACCGACCTGGTGCTGGTAGAAGAGGTTCTGCATCTCCCCCTGAACCGGGTTGACCCAGCGCACGATGTCGATGCCGATGGCCTGGTTGGCCGCGGTGGCCAGGCCGGGGGTGGCGATCAGTAGCGCCAGTACGGTGGCCTTGAACAATCTCGTCATGGTTCGAATCCTCTGTCTGCGGTAGCCGGGGCCGGGGTGGCACGAACCGGTCCGGTCACGGGCCCCTCCCTTCTCTTCATCCGGATTAACGACGTCTGGCGGAAAAACTTGAGTGGGCCGGCGTGGTAGGATGGCGCCATGATGCACGAGGATGACCCCAGCGGGGCCGGAGTGGGCGGCCCGGAGCCGGAGAGCGAGACCCCGTACGCCGATCTCGGCCCCGACACCGTGCTCGACGCCGTGGCCGCCCTGGGCTACACCCCGGATGGCCGCCTGCTGCCCCTGAACAGCTACGAGAACCGGGTCGACCGCGTCGGCCTCGAGGAGGCCTCGCCGCTGGTGGCGAAGTTCTATCGCCCCGGGCGTTGGTCCAGCGCGGCGATCCGGGAGGAACACGCCTTCGCCGCCGAGCTGGCGGCGGCCGAGATCCCCGTGGTCCCCCCGCTGGCGGTGGACGGGGACACGCTCTTCGACCATGCCGGCTACCGCTTCGCCCTCTTCCCCAACCGCGGCGGCCGGCCGCCGGAGCTGGACGATCCCGAGGTGCTGGAGCGCATCGGCCACTTCATGGGCCGGTTGCACGCCGTCGGCGCGAGCGCACGCTTCGAGCACCGGCCGTCACTGGATCCCGCCACCTTCGGCGAGCGGGTGGTGGAGCGGCTGTGCGGCGGCGACTGGATCCCGCCGCACATGGAGGCCGCCTACACCAGTGTGACCCGCGACCTGCTGGACGCCGTGGGCGAACGCTGGGAGGCCGTGGCGCCGCGCCCCATCCGCCTGCACGGCGATGCCCACCCGGGCAACATCCTCTGGCGCGACGGCCCGCACATCGTCGACCTGGACGATACCCGCAGCGGCCCGGCCATCCAGGACCTCTGGCTCTTCCTCGGCGGTGAGTACGGCGAGCAGACGGAACGGCTGCGCCCCCTCTGGCGCGGCTACCGTGCCTTCCACGACCTCGATCCGGCGGAGCTCGGCCTCATCGAGGCCCTGCGCGCCCTGCGGCTCATCCACCACGCCGGCTGGATCGCCGCGCGCTGGGGGGACCCCGCCTTCCCGAAGGCCTTCCCCTGGTTCGACAGCCCGCGCTACTGGGAAGAGCACGTCCTCGCCCTGCGCGAACAGCTGGCGGCCCTGGGCGAGCCCGCCCTGACGCTGCCCCGGGACTGACGCCATGGACCACGGTCTGATCCTCGGCGCCCTCGCCATCGGCCTCGTGGTCGCCATCTGGATGGCGGGCCTGCGGGCGCGCGAGCAGGCCCTGCAGCTGGCGCGCATGGCGTGTCGACGCGCCGAGGTCCAGCTCCTCGACCAGACCGTCGCCCTGGATCGGGTGCGCCCCCACTGGGGCGAGAACGGCCTGGTCCTGCGGCGCACCTACCGCTTCGAGTTCAGCAGCGCCGAAGGCGGCCGGCGTGATGGCACCCTGACCCTGCTGGGGCGACGTCCGGAGCAGGTCTGGCTGGACCACCCCGACGGCGGGCTCTGGGAGCCGGGCCGCAAAACCGACTCCACTGGTACCACGGAGTAGCCCCCGGACCCTTCATCGGCCCGTGGCCGGGTGGGGGGCTCCCGGTACCTTTCACGCCGCACCGAGCCGCTGCCTCCGCAAAGGGGAAAAGAGCGCGCGCTGTTTGAGCGAAGCGAGTTTGCGCGCGCGACCCCTTTGCGGAGGCAGCGGTGAGGGCACCCGAAGGGTGCGGCGTGCGTACCGGGAGCCCCCCACCCGGCCACGGGCCGATGAAGGGGCCGGGGGCTGGATGTGGCATCTCTTCGGGAGGGCCTCTAGACTGTGGGCTGTCCCCGCTCAATGGAGTGCGAGCATGACGGCAGAACAGAACGGTTCCCTCACCGAGGTGCGGATCCACGGCCGCGGCGGCCAGGGCAACGTCGCCGCCGCCTACCTGCTGGCGGCGGCGGCCATTCGCGAGGGCCGCTTCGGCCAGGCCTTCCCCGCCTTCGGCGCCGAGCGGCGCGGGGCCCCGGTGGCCGCCTTCGTGCGCATCGCCGACCGCCGCCTGCGCCGCCGCTCCCAGGTCCAGCGCCCCCATTTTCTCATCGTCCAGGACGCCGCCCTGCTCGGCGTCCCGGGGACCCTGAGCGGGCTGATGCCGGGCGGCGCCGTGCTGGTGAACAGCACCGAGGAGAGCGCCGCGCTGAGCGCACGGCTCGGCGTCACCGCCGTCAGCCTGCCGGCGGGGCGCATGGCCCAGGAGATCCTCGGCCGGCCGGTGCCCAACACGGCCCTGCTGGCCGCCTTCATGGACCTGACCGGGATCCTGTCGCTGGACTCCCTGGACGAGGAGATCACCGCCCGCTTCCAGGCCAAGGGCGAGGCGGTGGTCAACAAGAATCGCGAACTGGTCCGCAGCGCCGCCGAGGCGGTGGAGACCGGTGCCTGGAAGGAGGCCGCCCATGCCGCAACCGCTTGAAGGATCCCAGGCCATCGCCCGGGCGGTGGGGCTCTGCCGCCCCCAGGTGGTGGCCGCCTACCCGATCACGCCGCAGACCCACATCGTCGAGGGGCTGTCGAAGCTGGTGGCCGACGGCAAGCTGGCGTGCGAGTACGTCAGCGTCGAGAGCGAATTCTCCGCCGCCTCGGTGGCCCTGGGGGCCGCCGCCGCCGGCTCGCGGGTCTACACCGCCAGTGCCTCCCAGGGGATCATGTTGATGAGCGAGGTGCTCTACAACATCGCCGGGCTGCGGGTGCCCGTGGTGATGACCTGCGCCAACCGCGCGCTGTCGGCACCGCTGTCGATCTGGAACGACCAGCAGGACGCCATGGCGGTGCGCGACGCCGGCTGGATCCAGCTGTTCTGCGCCGACATCCAGGAGGCGGTGGACACCACCATCCAGGCCTACCGCATCGCCGAGGCCACCGAGCTGCCGGTGATGGTCTGTGTCGACGGCTTCACCCTGACCCACACCCTGGAGCCGGTGGAGCTGCCGGAGCAGGCGCAGGTCGACGACTTCCTGCCGCCCTACACCTTCAGCCGCGCCCTGGATCCGCAGCAGCCGCTCTCCATGGGCACGCTGGTGAGCCCCGACTTCTACACCGAGGCGCGCCAGGACCACCACGACGCCCTGCTCGCTGCCCAGCCGGTCATCGAGCAGGCCGACGCCGACTGGGCGGCGGTCAGTGGCCGCCCCTGCGGCGGGCTGGTGGAGGCCCTCGGCGACCCCGAGGCGAAGGTCGGGATCCTCGCCATGGGCGGGGTGGTCGGCACCCTCAGCGACGCCCTGGACGAAGGGCTGGCCGATGAACCGGTGCGGATCCTGAAGCTGCGCAGCTTCCGGCCCTTTCCGGTGGAGGCGCTGCAGGCCGCCTGCGAGGGGCTGGAGAGCCTGGTGGTGCTGGAGCGCGCCATGAGCCCCGGCGGTGTCGGGATCCTGGCCGCCGAGGTGCGCGCGGCATTGTTCGAGCTGGCGCAGCCGCCGAAGGTCCACGGTGCCGCCGCCGGGCTCGGCGGGCGCGACATCCCGCTGGCCATCCTGCCGCGCCTGCTGGAACTGGCCCACGCCGCGCCGCGCCGCTTCACCCTCATCGACCTGGAATCGGAGCGGCTCCCGGAGCAGCCCATCGGTCCCGAAACCCGCGGACAGGAGTCGGCATGATGGCTGAACAACGCATCCCCATCGAACAGCTGCGCGATCGGCAGCCGCGCTTCGCCGGTCTGGCACCGGGCCACCGCGCCTGTCTCGGCTGTGGTCAGGCGTTGGCGGCGCGGCTGGTGACCGAGGCCACCGGGCCCGATGTCGCCGTGGCCAACGCCACCGGCTGTCTGGAGGTCTTCTCCACCGCCTGGCCGGAATCGGCCTGGCGGGTGCCGTGGCTCCACTCCCTGTTCGAGAACGCCGGCGCGGTCGCCTCCGGGGTGGAGGCGGCGTGGAAGGCGCAGGGGCGCGACTCCAAGGTGCTCGCCTTTGCCGGCGACGGCGGTACCTTCGACATCGGCTTCCAGGCGGTCTCCGGGATGCTGGAGCGCGATCACAACGTGCTGTTCGTCTGCTTCGACAACGAGGCGTACATGAACACGGGGATCCAGCGTTCCGGCTCCACCCCGCACGCGGCCATGACCACCACCTCGCCGCCGGGCAAGGCGCGCATCGGCAAACGCCACCTGAAGAAGGACCTGCTCTCCATCATCGCCGCCCACAACATCCCGTATGCGGCGACCAGCTCGGTGGCCTACCCCTCGGACCTGCGCAAGAAGGTGCGCCGCGCCATGGGCGTGGACGGGCCGTCGTTCCTGCAGGTCTACTCGCCGTGCCCGCTGGGCTGGGGCCACGAGGGCGATGTCAGCATCGAGGTGGCGCGGCTGGCGGTGCAGACCGGGATCTTCCCGGTGGTGGAACTGGAACGTGGCCACGTCACCGGGGTGATGCCGGTGCGCGAACAGCGCCCGGTGACCGAGTTCCTGAAACCCCAGGGCCGCTTCCGCCACCTGTTCAACGACAAGGATCCCCGGGCGCGGGAGGAGCTGGAGCACATCCAGGCCCTGGCCGACTACAACATCGAGCGCTGGGGGCTGGCCAGTGCCGGTGCCGAGCGAATGGACAGCGAAGGGGCCGACACCGTGCAGCGCGGCGGTGCCCGCTGGGCGTAAGGAGGAAGAACATGAGTCAGCGTTATACCCGCGGCGGCTACGCCCTGCCGGCCACCAGTCGGAATTTCCATACCGGCGACTGGCGGGTCGACCGCCCCGAACATCGGCATCGGGCCGCGCCGTGCCACGCCGCCTGCCCCGCCGGGGAGGATGCCCAGGCCTATCTGGCGGCGCTGGATGACGGCGATCCGCGTGCCGCCTGGTCGATCCTGGTGGCGGCCAACCCGCTGCCGGCGATCACCGGGCGCGTCTGCCACCATCCCTGTGAATCGGCCTGCAACCGGGGCGGTTTCGACGAGCCCATCGCCATCCACGGGGTGGAGCGCTACCTCGGCGACGAGGCCATCGCCCATGGTTGGGACTACGAGATCGGCCGTCCCGCCGCCGGGGCGAAGACGGTGGCGGTGGTCGGGGCCGGGCCCGCCGGACTCTCCGCCGCCTACCACCTGACCGCGCGCGGCTACCGGGTCACCCTGTACGAGGCCAACAGCGAGGCCGGTGGTCTGCTGCGCAGCGCCATTCCCCCCTACCGGCTGCCGCGCAAGGTGCTCGATGCCGAACTCGAGCGGCTGCTGGCGCTGGACTTCGAGACGCGGCTGCGGCACCGGCTGGGACGCGATTCCAGCCTGGAGGAGCTGCAGGCGGATCACGACGCCGTCTTCGTCGCGCCGGGGACCCAGCAGCCGAAGCACTGGGATGTCGCCGGGGCCACGCCGGGGGACCTGACCTCCGGCATCGAGACCCTGCGCGAGTGGGTCGACGTCGGCAAGGCGCCGGCCGCGCGCCGGGTCGCGGTGGTCGGCGGCGGCAACACCGCCATGGACCTGGCCCGCGCCCTGCGCCTCAACGGCGCCGAAGAGGTCCACGTCATCACCCACGAATCCCTGCCCGGCCCCGACATCCCGGAGCAGGAGGCGATGAGCGCCATCCCTCGCGAGATCCGCCAGGCCGAGGAGGAGGGCGTGACCATCCACGAGCAGCGCGGCGTGCGCCGCCTGATACTGCGCGGTGAGCGGGTGGTCGGCGTCGAGCTGGTGCGGATGAAGGCGCTGAATCGCGGCGACGGCCACTGGGAGCGGGTCGCCTTCGAGGGCACCGAGACGGTGCTGGACGTGGAGCAGATCATCCCCGCCATCGGTCAGCAGGTGGAACCCGAGGGTCTCGGCGGCCTGGGGCGCGACGGGATCATCGCCGCCGACGGCTGGGGGCGCGTCAGTGACGGCCCCGGTGCGCGAGGTCCGCTGTTCACCGGCGGCGACGCCCGGGGGGATCGCGGCACGGTGAGCGCCGCCATCGGCGATGGCCGCCGCGCGGCCAAGGCCATCGACGACCAGCTGCGCGGACGCGAACAGCCGCCATTCGGCCTGCCGGAGGGCCTGCCGTACGCCGCCCTGAACACCGCCTACTTCGATACCGCCCCGCGGCCGAAGGAGGTGGTGGCGCCGCCGTCCAAGCGCGGCGGCAAGGTGGAGGTGGAACAGGGCTACCCCGCGTCGGTCATCGCCGGCGAGGCGGGGCGCTGCCTCTCCTGCGGCAACTGCCTGGCGTGCGACAACTGCTGGATTTTCTGCCCCGACAGCGCCGTGCTCAAGAGCACCGAGCAGGCGCGCGACGGCAGCCACTACCTGTTCGACTACGACTTCTGCAAGGGGTGCGGGATCTGCGCCCAGGAGTGCCCCACGGGCTATATCACCATGCGGGCCGAGGTGTCCTGAAGCACCCGGGTTCGGGTTTCGCTGCGTTCAGGGCATGGGGGCGCTTTTCGAGCCGGGGCGGGTGTGGTGTCCCCGGACGGCCGGTACGCCGTGAATA